>CAZPWB010000065.1:0-8225 GCA_964590425.1 uncultured Lishizhenia sp.
TGCCAGATGCGATGACCTACAAAACAATTGGAAGTCAAGGATATTTATTTACCGCTAACGAGGGCGATTCTCGTGAATTTGGTTCAGTAATCGATGCCAATCGCATATCTTCTACAACCTTTAATTTGCTTGATGCTACCGCTTTTCCCGATGCGTCAATTCTCAGAAATAATAAGTTTTTAGGTCGCTTGTCCGCATTGAAATATTCAGGAGACACCGATGGAGATGGCGACTACGACGAATTACACGTGATGTCTGGTAGGTCTTTTAGTATTTGGAATCCTACAACTGGCGCGCAAGTTTTTGATTCAAAGGATATGATTGAGCAAATCATAGCCAACCATCCTACCTTTAGTAATTTATTCAATGCTTCTAATACAGTAGGAACCCCAGCGCTTAAAAACCGCTCCGACGATAAAGGTCCGGAAGTAGAAGGCATTGCAGTGCATCAATTCAATGGGCACACTTATGTATTTGCTGCATTAGAGCGAGTAGGTGGGGTCATGATTTTCAATGTAGATAACCCATCGGCTCCAACTTATGTAGGTTATGCCAATAACCGTAGTGCCAGCAATCTGAATGGGCCAGACTTAGGTGCGGAAGGTATCATTATCATTGATGCACAAGATTCACCAAATGGTCAAAATTTGGTTTTATTGGCAAATGAAGTGAGTTCGACACTCTCTATTTACCAAATGAACACTTGTGCTGTTGCTTCAGGAGCTGTAATTGCGGCTGCAAATAACACCATTTGTGCTGGTCAGTCTGTCAATTTAAATATCAATACGGTTTCTAATGTTTCCTACCAATGGCTAGTCAATAATCAGGTCGTTACAGGTGCAACTTCCAATACGTTTGCTGCAGCAATTGCTGGAACCTATAAAGTAGCTGTTCAGAATACAACCTTAGGTTGTGTGGATACTTCTGCGGTCTTTAATTTAACGGTGAATCCACTACCTCAAGTGAATGCGGGTCAGGATATCAGTGTTTGTTCTGGTGCAGTAGTAAATCTTACAGCAAATGGAAATGCGACCACATATGTATGGAATAACGGACAAAGTGGTTCCCAATTAACTGTCAATACCCAAGGTTTTATCGGGACAAACAACTACACCGTTACTGGTGTCAATGCAACCACAGGCTGTCAGGCGCAAGATATTGTTCAGTTAACAGTCAATCCATTGCCACAGGTCAATGCAGGTCAAAATCAAGTACTTTGCCTTGGAGATTCTCTTCAGCTCAATGCAACTGGCGCACAGACCTATTCATGGGCAAATGGCGCTACAAATGGCGCTTATTTGACGCCACAAATTGGTGCCTCATCTATTGTGGTTTCTGGAACAAATGGCTTCGGATGTACTGCTACAGATACCCTAAATGTATTAGTCAATGTTCTGCCAAGTATTTCACTGGTATCAAATACCTCCATTTGCGAGAGCGATTTACCTGCACAGATTTCTGTGAGCGCTTCTAATTCCGTAGTATTATGGAGTACCAATGAAACTTCGAACACGATTGAAGTTAGTGCTGCAGGTACTTACAATGTTACAGCGACAGATATATCAACTGGTTGTAGCAGTCAGGCAACAACGCAGTTAGTTGTCTGGCAAAATCCAAGCATACAATTGGATACGCTTTATGGAATTTGTAGTGCTGAACTACCTTATTCGATCAATCCGAACGCACAAGGAAATGGCTTGGTTTATAATTGGTCCAACGGACAAAACGCCAATAACCTTAATGGTTCTAATGCGGGAAGTTTTGAACTCAACGTGGTAGATGCAAACGGCTGTCAGGCTACGGCGCAAACCGTGGTAGAAATTCTCACTTCGCCATATGTCAATGCTGGCCAAGATCAGGTGGTATGTGAGGATCTTTTTCCAATTACAATTGCAGCCGCTGGTAGTGCGAATTCCATTTCTTGGAACACGGGTTCAAGTGCTGCTTTACTATCTGTAAGTTCTCCTGGAACATACATTCTTACCGGAACAAATGCAAATGGTTGTAGTGCGCAAGATACTGTTGTAATTACTGCAGATCCTTGTTTGGCGCTTCAAGCCCAAGAGGAAATCTTCGATGTATATCCAAATCCAGTTTCTAATTTACTATTTATCAATGCTTCAGAAAATCTACAAAATGTAGCGCTTTTGAGTTCAGAAGGTAAATTAATGATGTACCTCAATCAAAACTCAGCTTTCATCAAAATGGACATGAGCCTTCTGGCAAGCGGTATCTACATTCTGGAAATTACTACGCATTCGGGTTCATATACCCAAAGAATTGTCAAGCAATAAATTCGAATAATAATTTGAAAAGGAGCGCATTAGTGCTCCTTTTTTGTTTTCAACAATCCGCTTTTGAAAGATCTTTCGAAGCATAACTTTACCTTAAAAACAAGGTTACATTGCGCTGCGAACTTTACACAAAAAAAACGATGAAGCGCAAAGTTGAATTAGTAGTGATTTCGGATGTCCATTTAGGGACCTACGGCTCAAGAGCAGCAGAATTGGTGGCTTATTTGAAAAGCATCGACCCCGAGACCTTAGTTTTGAATGGCGATATCATCGATATCTGGCAGTTCAGTAAGCGCTATTTTCCTGCCGCACACATGGAAGTACTTAAAACCATTGCTTCTATGCTGACACATGGCACAAAAGTCTATTATATTACGGGCAACCACGACGAAACACTGCGCAAATTCAAAGGCTTCAAGATGGGAGATTTTGAAATTCAGAACAAATTGATTTTGGATCTGCCTACTGGTAAGGCATGGATTTTTCATGGCGACGTTTTTGACACCACCATGAAGCATTCCAAATGGGTGGCTAAATTAGGTGGAAAGGGTTACGATTTACTCATCATGCTCAATACTTGCATGAACTGGATTTCTGAGCGCTTGGGTAGAGGCCGAATTTCCTTGTCTCAAAAGGTAAAGGATAGCGTAAAAGGAGTGGTCAAATATGTCAATAATTTTGAAGAAACAGCTGCGGAAATCGCTTGTTTTTCAAATTACCAATATGTGATTTGTGGCCATATCCATCAGCCACAAATTCGAAAAATGAAGAGCAAGGATGGAGCAGAAGTGCTTTATCTGAATTCCGGTGATTGGGTTGAGAATTCGACAGCTCTAGAATACAACCAAAAAGTATGGACACTTTACAGGCATGACCAAAGCGTTAAAGAAGATGTCTTGCAATTAAAAGAAGAACACCGTGATGCCCTCAATTACGAGTCGCTTTTACGGGAAGTTGTATCCGAAATTCATACGAACTGAGATGCGTGTATTGTACGCCATACAAGGCACCGGAAACGGTCATTTGAGTAGAGCGCATGAAATTGTGCCCCTGCTCAAACAATTTGTAGAAGTCGATACTTTAATTAGTGGTAATCAGGCTCAAATAAAAGCTGACTTCACACTTGATTACCAGCGAACAGGCCTGACTTTTCTCAGTGGAAAGAATGGCGATATCAGTATTTTAAAGTCCTTGAAAAATACGCATCCGATTGATCTGATCAAGGAAATACGTTCCTTCCCGATCAAGCACTACGATTTAGTACTTTCAGATTTTGAACCTGTTTCAGCTTGGTCAGCACTGCTCAATGGGGTGCCTTGTATTGAAATGAGCCACCAAGCTGCGGTGGTGCATCCGTTGGCCCCAAAGCCAGAAAAGAAGGCTACGTTTGGCCGTTATGTGCTGCAACATTACACCCCAGCACGTCAGAAATATGGTTTTCATTTCAAATCTTATGATGAGCGCGTTTTTACACCGGTTATCAGAAAAGAAATACGAGCCGCGGCACCCACAGATCTTGGGCATTACACCGTGTATCTTCCAGGTTACCACGACGACGTGCTTATGCATTTCTTGCGGCAATTTGAGGTCAAGTGGGAGGTTTTTTCAAAGCACGCCAAATATACTTACCGCGTAGACAACGTTTTTATTGAGCCAATAAGCCAGGTACGCTTTCAAGAGAGTTTGATCAGTGCGAGTGGTGTACTTTGTGGTGCAGGTTTTGAACTGCCTTCTGAAGCCCTGTTTTTGGGTAAAAAAACGATGGTTATTCCGATGAAAGGTCATTACGAACAAGCTTGCAATGCACTTGGTGCAGCAGAAGTGGGTGCAAGTACAATTGCAGCACTCGACCTCATTTACCACCGTCAAATTAACTATTGGTTAGGTCAAGACAAACAAGCCCCGCTTTTGTACGCGGATCAAACCGAGCAAATTTTAATCGATCTGCTTACGCAATTTGAAAAGCAAGGAAAAGCAGCCTATCAGCCCCTAGAAGAATTCCAAACACTCAAGCAAAAGCTCGGCCTACTGCGCTACTTCTTCTGAAAGTCTTTTATAGTGTTCATACAACTCGCGCTGCGCATGGAAGGGCGGAAGGTTGCGTTTGGAGTACGCATTTTTGTAGTCGGCAGAAATACTTCTGGCTTTGACGCTTCCTTTCAATTGGTATTCGAAGATGAGGTCGATTTGTTGCTGAATAGCCGGGTCTTTGAGAATGGTACCTACTTCCACGCGTTGGTCTAAATTACGTTCCATCCAGTCTGCACTCGAAATAAAATACTCGGGCTTGCCGTTGTTGCCGAATATAAAGAAGCGCGCGTGTTCTAAATAGCGGTCCACGATGCTAATTGCGGTGATGTTGTCACTGAGGCCTTTGACACCTGGTTTGAGGCAGCAGATACCGCGAATGATGAGTTCGATTTTTACACCCGCTTTGCTCGCAGCGTAAAGTTTGTCTATCATCTTGATATCGGTGAGGTTATTGAACTTCAGGCGGATATGCGCGGGTTTTTTGGCCTTTGCAAACTTGATTTCTCTTTCAATTAAAGCCATTAACTTGCGGCGCGTATTGAAAGGCGAGACCAACAAATGCCTGAAGGCGTGGCGTTCTAAGTTGTTTTCGAGCATGCTAAACACACGGCTCACTTCCAATGAGATTTCTTTGTCGGCAGTCAGCAAGCCGAGGTCGGTATAAATACCCGCGGTAGCTTCATTGAAATTACCCGTTCCGATATACGTGATGTAATTGATTTTTCCTTCGGATAGGCGTTTGATTTGCAACAGCTTCGAGTGTACCTTTAGGTTTTGTAGACCGTAAATGACGTTGGCGCCGTATTCTTTGAGGCGGTTGCTCCACCAAAGGTTGTTTTCTTCATCAAAGCGTGCTTGTAGTTCAAAAATAACGGTGACCTGCTTGCCATTGAAAATACAAGCGAGTAGGGCATTCATGACCTCAGAATTCTTGGCCACGCGGTAAATATTGATCTTGATTTCCTTCACTTTGGCATCGAGGCTGGCTTCGCGCAGTAAATCAACTACATGGTCAAATTGCTGATAAGGGAAATGCAACAAGACATCCTTGGTATTGATTTTAGAAATGAGGCTTTTGCAATGGATGAAGTCGGGGTGAGGTGAAGGTAGTTGCGGTTTGAAACGGTAATTTGGGTTGCCAAAATCCGGGAAGCGAATGAAGTCTTTGAAGTTGTGGTAACGCCCGCCAGGTATGGTGTTGACGCCTTTTTTAAGGTTGAGTTGCTGCAACAAGAACAACAAGAGGTCATTGGGCATTTGCGCGTCGTACACAAAACGCACGGGTTGTCCTTTTTTGCGTTGTTTTAAGCTTTTTTCAATTTTTTCGAAGAAAGACAGCGAGAGGTCGTCGTCGAGGTCGAGTTCGGCATCGCGCGTAAACTTGAAGGTATACGCTTCAATTTGCTCGGCTTGGTATACCGCGAAAATCTCGTTTAAATAAAGCCTAATGATGTCGTCTATGAGAATGACATTGGTTTGCTCGCCTTTGCGCAAGATAAAAAAGCGACTGTAGTCGGTCGGGATCTGAATGAGTGCATAGCGCACTTTGGTTTTGCTGACAATTTTGACCCCAAGGTAAATGGAATAGTCTCGGAGTTTAGGTAGAGGTCTTTTTTTGTCGAGCAATATCGGGAAAATGGCGTGCTTGAGCTGCTCGTGAAAAAAGTCGTCGAGTTCTTTTAATTCAAGGGTGGTACAGGCGCTTTCGTCGATGAAATAGATGTTGTCTTTTTCAAATTCAGACTTGATTTGTTCGTAGGCATTTTCAAAGAGTTGCTGTTGCTCGAGGACCACCTTTCTGATTTCAATATAAAGATCTTCAGTAGTGCCTTTGAAACCTTGTGCTTTCTCGTTTTTAACTTCGATCATGCGCTTGAGGTTGGCCACGCGCACCCTGAAAAATTCATCGAGGTTATTGGAATAAATGCCTAAGAAGCGTATGCGCTCGGTGAGTGGAACAGTTGGATCCATGGCTTCTTGCAGGACGCGTTCATTAAAAGAAAGCCAGCTGAGTTCTCTATTGATCAAATTCATATTACAAAGAAAGCCTTGCCGAGAGAATCAGCAAGGCTTTTTGTATTAATTAATAGTTAAACTTCTTTTTGCTTAGAAAGTAAACTTAGCAAAGAAGTTGAAGTTGCGACCAAAACCTGGGAAACCATAAGAGAACGTAGTTCCGTCTTTATCAGTTGCATCAGATAAGAATTTCACGTCAGTGATGTTGAAAGCTTGCATACCCAAAGTGAGTTTGCGGTCGCCAAGGTTTAAGTCATAACCAACGCGTGCATCTAAGTTGTAGTAAGAAGGAATTTGGTAAGCATCAATACGGTCTGCTTCATTTGTTTTCTTTGACGGGTCAAAGTTAGAGAAGAACTTGTCATTATAAACCCAAGTTGCACCAACATACAAACCTTTTGTGATTTGGTAGCGAGCTTGTAAGCCAAATTGATTTTGCGGTGCATCACCCACATGAACGCCATCAACATAAGAGGTAACGGTTACAGATTCTGTAGGATCGATCTCAGAGTAAACAGTTGCGTTGACGTCGCCTACCCATCTCCAGTCACCTAAAGAAACAATACCGCCAATTTCCAAACCTTTCATTGGCTTGGTATTGAATTCAACTTCGATGCCTTTGTGTGTTGCGTTTGCGCCAGTCATTAATGCGCGTGTAATGGTGCCGTTAGGGCCCGTGATGTTGCCAGAAAGTAATGATTTATCTTTCCAATTAGTTAAGTAAGCATTGAACTTTACCGCTACTTTTTCAGTACGGAAGCCGTAACCTAATTCAAAAGACTCAGCTTTTTCGTTTACCAAGTTCTGAACGACATCGTTGGTGTTGTTTACAAAAACAAACGTCCAAAAAGGAGCGCGAGAAAATTGACCTGCATTAAAATAAACATTGTGGTTATCATTGATATTGTAGTTAGCGCCACCTTTGTAAGAATAACCCATGATGTTTACTTTCTCAGAAAGTTCACCACGACCAGTTGTATCATTGATATACAACATGCGGTCTACGCGTTGGTTTGATGTTGTGTTGAACGCACCCGTTACGAAAGCCGATAATTTATCCTTGCTGTATTCAGCTTGACCGAACAAACCAGCGTATTTGACCAAACCATCGTTGTCGTAAGCCACGCGCTGATCTACCGGCGTAACGCTAAATACGTTTCCGTAGTTAGAGGCGAATTCGTGAACACCTACAAGGCCATTTACTGCATCGTATCTTTGCGTGCCACCAATTAAATCGCGAACTTCACGAAAGTGCTCGCCGCGATAAGAACGTGCATCTAAACCTAAGGTGAGGTCTACATACTGATTTACTTTATGGTTAACTGTAGATACCAAACCAGTCCAGTAGTGGTTATTCACTGAATTGCGTTGCGCGTATTTCACACCGCCACTGGTAACCGTAGGATTTGCTACATTATAATCGTATGCTGCTTGGATATCCAACAAACCATCTTCAGTACGTGCGTAAGCTGAACCCAAACGGCCAGAACCACCGCCATGGCCAATGGAGTAGTATAAAGAGCTGCTCACTGTTGTTTTTTTGGAAGCATTCCAATAGTGATTTAAAGAAAATTGAGGTTTGTGGTAGTAATTGACGCGGTCGTTAAATAAATCTCCGTTGTCATAGTAGCCAATGTCACCATTGAAACGACGGTCTAAGGTATCGTACTGCTCTGGTGTCAAACCTGAACTGCGCTGTCCATGAGATTGAGGTGCGCCAATTCCTGTTAAGACCAATCGGTGCTTATCGTTGACTTGTTTGGCAAGTGTAAAGAAGTAAGAATAACCATTGATCCAAGTACCATCAACATATGAATTACCAGCTGTTTTTGACAAAACTGTGGTTAACGCAAACCCATTTTCCATCAAACCAGTAGACGCATA
>CAZPWB010000065.1:8235-11835 GCA_964590425.1 uncultured Lishizhenia sp.
GCATAACCCATGATTTTATACTGCCCATAGTCTGTTAAGGACGTCATTACCGATGCGCCCGCTTTAGCGTCAGTTGTTTTAGTAATGATGTTCATAGTGCCACCAACTGAGTTGATAGCTAATTTTGAAGCCCCTAAACCACGCTGAACTTGAATTGTTGAAACGGCATCGCCCAATCCTGCCCAGTTAGACCAATAAACCCAGCCGTTTTCCATGTCATTGACAGGAATACCGTTGATGGTAACGGCAATATTGCGTTGGTCAAAACCACGGATATTGATACGGGAATCACCAACGCCACCACCGGTTTTAGTGGCATAAACTCCTGGTGTTACTTTTAATACCTCTGGTAATTCTGCTGAACCGCCATAAACTTCAGATATTTGTTTGGCATTGACCGTAGACATCGCAACTGGCGTTTTACGTTCTTTACCATAGCTTGAAATCACACGGACTTCTTTGACACTTTGCTCACGTGTTGTGTCTGTATCGGCACCAACCTGGGCAAAAATCGGGCTTGATGCTATCATGAGCAAAGAGCCAATAAGTAATTTTCTTTTCATCATAAAGTAGTTTATTATACAGTACAAAGTTCATTGAACACAATTGAGAAGGTATAATGCCGGTATTAAATTTTCAATAATATACTTTTAACCTTTAATAGTATTGCTTTAATATAAATGTCAATTACTTGCGTTTTTCGCAACAACAATTCCACTAACGGCAAACATCAATTTGCTGCATTTTGAAGAAATGCTCACTTTTATAAAATGAAATGGACCATTCAAAGTGCGGTGCTGATCAAGTTCTTATTCATTCTTGCAACCATTTCTTTGGTAGGCTTGGGGCAATTTATGGCTCAAGAAGCATCTTGGACCAATGTGTTCGCCACACAATACTTTGCGTTCTTAGGTACTTGGCTACTTTACGTGTTCGATTGGCGCACGCCGTTTCAAAAAGGTGGGCAGCGCGTTTTTATCCTTCAAGCCCTCATTTTAGGTTTTATCGCATTTCCTTACCTCACTTTTTTTCAGTGGTCGGTTATTGGTCTGATCGCTTTTTTAAGTGCCCTTTACCAAGTGCAAATCCCTTTTGTGAAGCTTCAATTTCAGTTCAAGAAACGCTTACTGGTCAAGAATATCCTCATTGGGCTGTCTTGGTCTGCGCTTATTCCGCTGGGTGCAGGGCATTTTTCTCTGACCGAAATTCAATTTCTATTTTGGTTTATGGCCGTTCAGGTGGGCTATGGGAGTGTCATCCGCGACATCACAGACATCGCCCACGACCAAAAACACCAGCTTCAAACCTTGCCCATTATTTTTGGTGTTTCTAAAACCATTCGGATTTTACAACTGGTCAATTGGAGTTCTTTTTTACTCGCCTGCTATTTTGTAAATGAAACCAACCTTCAATGGATATATGCAGTCGCTTTCCTTGTGATTTGTTATAAATCGCTACTGCTTTACAAAGTCAAACAAAATCAGAGTGCGAAACGCTGGACACAATATCTCAATATTTCCACTTGTATGTTGATATTTGTACTGACTTACCTCTTATCTTAACAGCATGAAAATGGACCCGCAAATACTCGCCTTACTGATTCTAATTTGTAGCTCCGTTTTTGTCGTGGCCTGGACTTTCGATGCTTATACGCATGCAGGTATTGCCCGTCAAGACATCTCCGACCCAGAATTAAAGACGCACCGCATCCTGATCTTGAGTTCGGGTATGTTGCAGTTCACTTTATTGTTGTTTTATTGGTTTGATGTTGAGGTACTCCCGATCTTTTTGGCGCTGTTACTCACCCGAACCATTCATGAAGTCATTGACGAAGTGCGCTACCATCAGGAGCGCTGTACCTTTTTTGAAACCGTCTTGCACTTCGTGATGTGGGTCAGTATACTTAGCCAGATTGGCTTTTTATTTTATTGGGGCTTTTTCTTTCATTACCAAGGACTAGCAACTTTGCCCTTGCTTTATGTTGTTTGGGGCCTACTGTTGGTGGTGTTGATGGGATTGATTGGCCTCAAGGAGTGGTTTTTGGGTCTTGAAAAAAAGTAGCACCAAAACAGGAAGCAGTAATAGGTCCGAGATGAGCGCAATAAATAACGTGATGCTGATCAAGACACCCATGTAGAACGAGCCCATAAATGTGGAGAAAATCAAGAGCGAAAAGCCGCAGCACAAAATCAGACTCGACAATATCATGGCTTTGCCGCGTGCAAGGTAGGCATTCTTAAGCGCCATGCGGTGGCTGAGGCCTTTGGCCATTTCTATTCTGAACTTACCTAACAAATGGATGGTGTCGTCGTAGGCAATGCCAAATGCAATCGTAAAAATAACAGCCGTACTTGTTTTGAGTTCGATGCCAAGCACACCCATTAAGCCGCCCACCACCAATAAAGGAATGAGGTTGGGGATCATGCTGATGAGCATCATGCGCACAGAACGGTACACCAAGCCCATGATCAATGCAATGAGGATGACCGAAAAGATGAGGCCTTCTACAAGGCTGCTTGAAATGAAGCGGATGTTGCGGTCGAGTAGGTGGGCAGCTCCCGTGATGCGGAATTCAACCTTGCCGTACAAAGGCAACTTTTTGCAAAAACGTTTGAAGGCTTTGTTTTTCTGAGCAATAGGCGCACTACCGAGGTCTGGTAAATTGCCATGCATTCGGCTAAAACGCTCTGTAGTATCTAGAATGGTGCGTATGAACTTTCCTTTTTCGAGCATGCGCAAATTACGCCTGTAGAATTTAATCTTGGAACGAGAGGTGGGAAGTGTATAAAATTCTTTTCTACCTTGATGCGCCGCCCGATTCATGATGCGCAAGCTCTGTACCAATGAATTCTTGATTTCAGCACCATATGTTTTTTCGAGATACGCTTCAACGGTGGCAAGCTCCTGTAGTACTTCGGGGTCCCAAATTTGCAAGTTGGGGTCTTTAATGGCAATAGAAACATCAAAAGGCCTGATGCCTCCATAATGTTTGTCAATAAAACGAAAATCTTTTTTGAGTTGTTCTTTAGGGTGGAGGTCGTCCATGATCAGGTTGTTGGTCTGAATTTGGAGGGTCCAGCAAATGCCCCAAATTGCGATGGCTGCACTGCCAATTAGGACGGTATTTCTCTTGCGTATCAGCCACTGAAACAGAAAGCGCAGCAGGCGATCCCAAAATGGTGCTTCTTTTTGCTCGTGTATGTATTTCGGGATAGGAAATACCAGAAATAAAATAGGCAGCAGAAACATTGTAAAGAAATAGGCGAGGAGCGTGCCAATACCGGCCACCACACCAAAAACTTGAACAGGTATAACCTTTACAAAATAAAGACTGCCAAAGCCAATGGCGGTGGTGATAGAAGTCAGGAAAGCCGAAAACGCAATTTCTTTGTAAGTAACGCGCACGGCCTCTTCTTTGGTAAGCCCATCTCGGATGCCCTGCAAAAACCGACTCACAATATAAATGACATCTGCCATAGCCACCACAAAAAGAATAGTTGGCAGGGTAATCAATAAAATATTGATGGGTTCATTGGCAAGCGACATCCCGCCCAAAAGCCATAAAGTAGCCATTGCAATGACCGACATCGGTACAATAAC
>CAZPWB010000066.1:0-11467 GCA_964590425.1 uncultured Lishizhenia sp.
ATTCAAAGGCATCTTTTTCAATTGAAGGTGAAAGCCCTAAAAGTAAAAGAGCAGCCCGTTGGGGGCAAACGATAGGTCAGGCGGGTATTCGCGAACTTTCGATTGATGAATTGTGTCGACTACAACAACTCGTAATTGAAAACGAACGATTCTTGAAGTTGGGACTCAGAACGTCAGGAGGATTTGTTGGAGAGCATGATCGCTTTAGCGGAGAGCCGCTGCCGGATCATATATCTGCAAAACCAGAAGATCTTAAACGCTTAATGAATGGTCTAATTGAGACAAGTCAACTACTAACCAAAGACCCAATAGATGCGGTTGTTGCTGCAACTAAAATTGCATTTGGGTTTGTGTACATCCACCCCTTTGTAGATGGTAATGGAAGAATACATCGCTACATCATTCATCACCTTCTTGCGCTTAAAGATTTTTCACAGCAAGGCTTTATTTTCCCTGTTTCAGCCTCCATTCTAGATCATTTGAGAGAATACCAACAAGTACTGGAAGGAAATTCAAGACCGCTGCTAGATTTTATAGAATGGAAAGAGACTCCAGACCATAATATTGAGGTTTTAAATGACACCATTGATTTTTATAGATACATGGATTTAACTCCTCATGCTGAATTCTTGTTTGAATGCGTAAAAGACACATTGAATAGGATCATTCCTGAGGAGGTAAACTACTTGAATGCATACGATGCTTTCAAGCAATACATCGATTCTCAATTTGATATGCCAGATTCACTAATAGGACTTTTGGTTCAGTTCCTTGAAAAGGGCAATGGTCAACTTTCCAAGCGTGCTAGACTGAATGAGTTTAAAGAATTGAATGAGGAAGAAGTCAGAAAAATAGAGGAGGAATTCGCAAAGAACTTCCTGAACAAATTAAGTTGATTTCTTTTTAAAATCACATAAACGGTACTATTATCGTTTTTTACCGTTTACTCTTTTTTCGACGGTAGGTCTAATTCCTCCACCCCCTCCAAATCCTCTAATCAAAACTTATACGTGACGCCAACGCCTAAATTCAAATAGTTTGTGACAACGCGGCCTAAAGTGAATCCTGGTTGAATTGTGAAAAGTTGAAGGATAACACCTGGTGAAATTTCTTCGTCCTCCACCCTTGTTGTCACCTCCATGTCGTATGCTCCACTTATACGACCAGCAAAGGATAGCAAGAAATTGAAGGCCAGTCGATTGTTCAAGTGATATTTAATTGTGCTTTGCGCGTTCAGCGTCATTTTCGACATTTTTGAATAGTCTAACCTCACGTCGTAGAGAAAATCTCCAACAGCTATCGGATTTTCTGACACCACGTTATCTCCGAAGCTTTCTGAATCTATGGTTCCAATGAGATTGTCATCAAAAGTCCGGTAGGTCAGGCCTACGTTTACATCGCAACTTAGTTTTTCATTGATCAATTGAAAACGTCGACCAAAATCTAAGCTAAAGGATTCAATTTGATTGTAAAACTGCAACTCTTTCACATGGTTAAATGCCGTATTTGGATCGTAATATTCACTGTAAAGGGTTGTTGAATAGTCCAACCATTTACGGTCATAAGCTGCCAGATAATACCATTTACTTTTAGCGATGAAGTCTTGAAAATTGACCTGTATACCAGCACTTGAATTACACTTTAGGTTAACCCCAGAGTAAGAGCCGTAGGCATCGTAATTATTTGAAGTGAAATACAAATTGTTTTGCAACAATACGCCTTTCACCGCACTAAAGCTCAGCTCTGATTTTAGTTGTGCACGAAAGATAAATGTTGAAGATACGAGGAGTGTAAGTAAAATAAATCGCATGGAAAGGGTTTGAAGGATGATAGGTTCGTTTGGTTAAAGATAGTACAATGATTCAACAATTACTTCATCTTCAACTTCGAAGTAGGTGCTACATTTTGCTTCACTTCTATTGGAGAACCATGAATAATGACATTATTTGAACCAGAAATATCCACATCTAATTCCTTCGAAACAGTTGTTTCTATTTTCTGGTTGATGCCAGTTACTTTTAAAATCAATTCATCCGATGTAAATGCTTCTCCATTAAATTTATTCTGTCCATTGATATCCATCATTGTATAATGAGAGCTACCTCGAAATTCAAGCTTTCCCAATCCGTTGATATCCAACCAACTTCGATCAACAATACAAAAAACTTCTACGTCATTTATTCCATTAATAGTCAAGTCAAGAGTTTGACTTTGAATATTTAATTTACCGCTGTTTTTACCATTGATATTGATTTCCAAGTCTTTGACATTCAAATCAAGATTCAATTGTGTTTCACCGTTTAACTTTAGTTCCAAATCTGTGGCATTGAATGTAGTTTGCGAATAAATTTCACAGATACCATTCGTTTTAATTCTCTTTAAATCTGGAACAGTAATAATCAATTCTGAGGCTGCTCCCTCTGCAATTCCTTCTAAAAATAAAGTGCCCTGTTTAACCGAATACTTAAATACTTCACCCCCATCTTTAACCGATACCATATTGTTCACAGTACAATTAGCGCCCTTTACAAGCGTGAAATGAACAATGCCATTCACATCAATACGGTCAAAATATTTGGTTGTATCGTTATTAGCAAGCGTTTGAGGTGCTGCGTTTGGTTTGGGTTCGATTAATTTTAAATCAGCGCTCGGCGCATTCAAATTAGGTATAGCTTGCGTCATTTTGGTCAATAGCTCTACTTGACTATTGATTGGTTCTATACTATTTTTTAGATCTAAACTAGTAGGTTGGGCATGCTTATTGACAATGGATTTTGTTGAGGTATTAACAGGAATTTTTGTTTCGTTAATTTTGCGCTTTGCTACGGTTTTAGGTGCCGAGAATTGAAAAATTGTCAATAAAGTAACAATTGCGATTGATGATATACTGGTATACATAAGCCAAGATTTTTTAGTGAATAATTTTTTAAGTGTCGCTAATAAGCCAGCAAGTAGTGCCCCTCCATTGATCCATGACTGGACGAGCTCAATAGAAACCGTAGTTGGTTCTTCTCGTTTTTCTTTAAATAGTAAATCTAAATCTCTCATGAAACGATGGTTTTTGTCGTTTTTTCGGTCAAAGCAGCTGCTAGCATTTTTCTTCCCCTCGATAAACGTTGCTTAACGGCATCAGTGCTGCATTCTTGAATAGCGGCCGTTTCTTTGATTGAAAAACCCGCTATTTCAAACAATATGAGGCAATTGCGATACTCTTCTGTCAAAAGATTAAGCGCCTCATAGAGTTCATCGTGTTGGATTTTTTTTTCAATTGATAAGTGCGCATCTGGTGTGTTGTCAATTCCTTTCACGTCTGAAAAGGACTGTGTTTTGCTTTTTCTCCGAAAATTGGCATGCACTTTATTGGCAATACTAAATAGAAAGTATAAAAAGGCTTCTTTGTTTTTTAAACCTTCAAATCTTTCAAATGCAATAACCAAAGTGTCGTGCATCAAATCATTGAAATCGCAAACCCCATAAGAACGCGCCTTACAGAACCGCTCAAATGACCCGTGCACAGGTTCATACAGTTCCATAAATTGTTTTCTTTTCGACATGCCTTTTGGCTGGCTAATTGCTGCTTGAAATAGTAAGTGTTAAACTTAGTAAAAAGGTGACAAAACTCCCCCTGCCGAAATTTATCTCGTTTATAATCAAGTCAATGCAATTATTTTGTGGAATAATTTTTTATTATTTTGTGAATTATTTTTTATTTTTACTCAAAACCAGGCTATGAAAAATTTATACAAATTCCTTTTGCTGATTGTTTTATTCAGTGGGTCGCTACAAGTAAATGCGCAATATTTTGCCTTGCAAGGAAGTACTTGGCACTATAAAAATGTAATTGTTGTATGGCCGGGTCAAGCTGGAAGTGTGGTTGAAGATTACCTTTCAATTACTGCCAATGGCGACACCACAATCGAAGGTCATTTGTGCACTAAACTCCAATACAATCAAAGCCTTTTTTGTGTAGATAATCAATCTGTGAAATATACGTATTACGCCAACGATACCGTTTATTTCTACGACCAAGTATTAAATACGTATCAAACGCTTTATAATTTTAGTGCAAACGTTGGTGATACCTGGGACATCCGTGTTCCGGATAATTTTGGCGAAGACACCATTTCAGTGCGCATTGACTCCGTGAACATTGTAAACATCAATGGCATCGATCTTAAAAGACAATTTGTAACCTACACGACTCATTTTACCGACTTAGAAGATTTTGAATACCAATCGGTGGTGATTGAACGAATTGGTGATTTACATTTTTTATTCAACCTAAATCCTGAATGGAGTTATACTTGCGATGCCACTATCATTACGGGACTTAGATGTTTTGAAGATAATGTTGTAGCCCAATTCTCAACCGGAATTTCGCCAAGCTGCACTTATATGGCCTATTTAGGCACCAATGAAATAGCAGCACCTCACATCACTATTTTCCCGAACCCAAGTTCAGACTTTATTGAGCTTAGCAATCCAGATCAAACAATTTATTCTTATGAAATTTTTGATCTTTCTGGCAAACTCGTTCAACAAGGAAGCGCCACTGATTTCATTGATTTATCCTTGATTCAAACCGGTAGCTATTCGCTTAAACTTTCTTCAGGTGCAGCAAGCTTCCTCGAAAAGTTTCAGGTATTGAAGTAGCATTTCAAATCAATTGCAATTTTCACAAGTCCTTCTCCTCCACTAGCACTCTGAAACTAAATTCTAAATGGCCGCCTTGGTCGGCTTTATAGTTGGTGTGCCAGTAATTATTGAAGACATACAAATAAAGCTTGGAGATGTCTTGATTTTGGCGGGTCCAGACTTTGGCACCGAAATGTTGTTGCTCGTTGATCGGCTGGCCGATTTCGATGAGGTTGCAGTCGGGGGTGTAGATGGTGATTTTAAAGCGTGAATCTTGTAAGATAAATTTTTCAGGAACGCAGATGAATTCTTTGTTGGAGCCTGGCAATTGGTCAGAAGGGTAATTCAATAAGGTTGTTTCTCCGTAGGAAAGCGTTGGATTTTGCAGGGCAAAGGGCAAGTAAACATGCAATGCTTCTTTTTCTCTGATGGCTTTTTTATCGATGCTGTAATTGAAAATGAGTTCATTTGGGTTGTCGCCGATTTCGATGTTCAATTGGGCTTTTAGTTGAGCATTAGCAAAGGTCTGGCGCTGGCTTTTGGCCTCGGTTTTGAGTAGTGGAACCAATTCATTCTTTTGGGGAGCAATACCCAAGCTATAAATGAGCGCACCTAAACCAAGCGTATCTTGGATCAGTAATTCTTGATTTTTATAGGTCAATGAATGGAGGCCTGGTTGTTTTCCTGACCAGGAATACAAGATATTCGAAAGCGCTTTGGAATCGCGTTTTTGCTCTAAGACAAGCTTATTTTCAAGGCGCTCATATTGCGCCTGCGCGCTGTCTAAAAAAGCTTTTTTGATGCGCCATTGTTCGGTGGTGAAATAAGTGTCTGGCGCTGAAATACTGCACCAAGAACCCCAAGTGTGTTCGTGAAATAAAATCAAGTTGCGGTGAATTGCCTTAAATGCATTTTCATGGGCGGCGTATTCGTTTTGTGTTTTGTAATGCGCTTCTAGGTCAATTACTTTTTGAACCAAGCGGCGCATTTGAATTTCTTCAGCGGCTGTTGAATAAGCACCATCTTCCCAATACGGGCTGATTTCACCGGTTTTGACGGGTAATACTGACTTATTTTGCGCTAAGAACTTTGTGAACAAGGTGTCTAGGTTGGCAATAACTATTTGCGGCGTGCTGTATTTTTGATTCCATTCATGAACAAAGCGACACAGTGTGGTGTCCACAGGGCCGTTGTCAGCGTTTTTTGTATAGCGCAATTGCACGATATCGTAAGGGTAGTTTGCCAATTCGAGGGTGTATTGAGAGATGCGTTTTTCCCATTCAAATTGCTGTTGATTCGCTGCAATATTATGAAAGTAAGAATAGCCCTTGCCAGCTGTCCAGACAAACAACTTTTTTGAGCTATCTGACATTGGAGACCACAAGAAAGGCTGATCACCGGTTTCATTAATGACGCCTCCGACACGATCTCCGTGATCTGGCAAGTTTTGCACGTAATTGGGCCCCAAAGACAAAAAGGGAAGACCTTGATTAGTATAGGCTTCAAATGCGGCATAAGCTTGGCCTGGAATATCGGTAACTATGGCATTTGAAATCTTGATATCAAATTGTTTTTCGAGTTGCTTGGCATAAGCCGTGAGCCAACTAAATTCTTCAGGACGCATCAGCCCAGTAAGGACATTCGCATAATTGGCAGAAAGCACCAAATGGCCACTTTTGACGGCTGCAACAAACTTTTGCTGCTCTTCAAGAGTAGCTTCCGCTAAGAAATTTTCTACTGCCCACAATGACTCAACATGCCAAATTGGTTGAACTGCTCCTACTCCACCTTTGGCAATCCAGCGCAGGGCAGTTCGGATGTTTTCAGTCTGAATTTTAGCAACTTCTGTTTGCAAATGTGAATAACCGATGTCGTTATGCGAATGATGGATAATATGAAAACTCAGGTCTTTAATGGGCAACACATCAACCGGTAACTGAAAAGTACTTATTTTGGAACCGAGTGAAAACAATTCAATCAAAACCGAATCTCTACCGGTAAATGTTTTCGGGTAGGCCGCAATAGACAAGGCATGATATCCGGGTCTAAGTCTTCTTTGATAACTAAAAAATGGAGAGCTAAGCTGTATGCTATCTGCCCCTTGTGGAATCACACATTCAAAGTTGAGTGGACGCAGTTGCTCGGCGCGTAAAATTAAATTGCTTGCAGTGAGCGCCGTCTTGAAGGCATCTTGGTAAGCAAAAAGCATCAGCCAATCTCTACTTTGAGCTGCTCTACCGACAATTTTAAAACGCGTGTCTTGACCTTTTTTGAATGGTAGTTCAAGTTCAAAATAGCCAAATAGGTCTTTATTGATGTCTTTTTCGAGCATTGTAAAGCGGTAATGCCCTTGAGGTGCATAGTTGCTTGCCAATTGAAAATTCTGACGCTCTGACCAGCGTTTTTCAGTTTTAAAAGTAAAGAGCAAACTATCGTTAAGATAGACGTCAAAAAAACGATCGGCCGCACTGGTTCCACTCGAGAAGCCAATTAAAAAGCGAAATTGCGCAATGCCATCTTGAAGATTTGGTTTTTGAGCTGTAAATTCAATGGGGGAAGTACCGTCGCAACGCGTCAGTAAGGCCTGCTTGGCAAAATTTCGAAAGGGCGAAAAATAAACGATGTCTTCTCCGCTGATTTTTTGGGCAAATCCAGCTATTTCTTGCGCCTTAAACGCAGTGGAGCTGATGATCAATAAGAAGAAAAGTAAGTACTTGTTCAAAATAATATGGATTTAGCGGCTGAATTACCAAACAACTAAAGTAGTAAATCCTAATTTTGTAAAAAAACTATTCCGATGCGTTTCAACCTTTCAGAAATCAATGAACTGCTGCGCTCCAGACGCACCATTTACCCTGAGCAATTTTCCGAAAGAAAAGTGCACAAAGAACAAATTGAATTACTGCTCAACAACGCACAATGGGCACCCACACATGGCAACACCCAGCCATGGCGCTTTCATGTCTTTATGGAAGACGGACGTCAAAAACTCAGTACCTTTTTAGCTGAAACTTACTTAAAACTCACGCCACCTGAGGCGCAAAACGATGCCAAATTGGCCAAAATACTCAAAAGGCCCATGCTTTCATCGGTCGTGATTGCTATTAGTATGAAACGACAAGACACTGAAAAGATTCCTGAAATTGAAGAAATTGAGGCGGTGGCCTGTGCGGTGCAAAATTTACATTTGAGTTGCACGGCTTATGGCCTGGGCGGTTTTTGGTCAACACCTAAGCTCATTTACAGCCCAGAAATGAATCAATTTCTAGGATTAGATGCTAAAGATAAATGCTTAGGGCTTTTCTATATCGGCTACCCAGCCATTGACTGGCCCGAAGACCAGCACCGCAGACCCTTAGAATATAATTGCACCTGGATCAACGAATAACACCCTTTTTCGTTTCTTTTTTCGTTTCTTTGGACATGCGCTTTTTAATAGCACTTTTTTGCTTCTTTCCAATTTTAATTTGGTCTCAGTCTTTTAACAAACTTGGGCAGGCCAATTACTTTGGCTTTCATTACCGCAGCATTTTGCCGATGTCCCAGATGCAGTCGGGGCTACAAACATTTTCAGACAGCGTCTTACAAACCAGCATCACGCCAAATACTGGTTATACATTTGGCGGGCTGATTCGCTACGGCATCACCGATCTAATTTCTATTGAAACGGGCCTCTATTACAACCAAAGAAATTTCAATATTACCGCTACAAGACTCGACAGCGCACTTACCGTTGAGCAGCGCCTGCGCTTCGTTCAGTTTGAAATTCCAATACAAGGCCTGATTGCTATTAAACTCAGTAAGAAACTCTATGCCAATGCTGCTCTGGGCACCACTATTTTATACAAACCAAGCAGTGTTGCTACTTACATCAACCCCTATGACAAACATGAATTCAGACAGGTTGGCTTAGTGGACATCAACGACAAACTTGCCTTCGATTTTCGCGCTAGTGCAGGTTTTGAATTTAGAGATAAAAAAGCAGGGGTTTTTTACCTAGGCGGCACAGCTTTCATTCAGCTTCAACCCGCATTTACCTTGTTGTCAAGATACCAGTATGTAAACTTCAAGCAAGCTGCTGTAGGGCCGGTAAATGCGTCTGGTTTTGGCCTAGACATCAAGTATTTTATTCCTTATGAGCGCACAGGTAGGCTCATCTTTCAGCAGGGCCCTATTGAGTAACTAGCGCTGTCCTAAACGATGCCCTAAGTAAGCCATTGGCAAATAAGCCAAAAGCAAATCGGTTAATGTAAACCACAGCGGTGTTTCAGGCAACATAATGACCATCATGACGCCACCAGCTAAGAACGCAAAACCAATCGCCATGGCGTGAATCAAACTGCGCTCAATCTTCATTTTACTTACAAAAAACGCCCCAACAAATGTCCCAAGTGCATGCGCTAAAAATGGAAACAAAAAATGTTTGGGTTCCATAGCAGCCATGCCAGCTTTTAAACCTGCCTCGGTGCTGAAGTCATGCCCTGCAGGTGCAGCTATGAGTTTGGTACCTAGTTGTAGAAGTAAGCCATTTGAAACTGCGCCTAAAATTAAACCGACAATTGAAAGTAATATTGATTTCATAAGCCCTTTTTGAATATTTACAAATAAAAGAAATTAAACCGAAAGCAACTAAGGTTCTTGTAGCACTACCTCGTATTTAACTTTGGCTTCATTACGACTACATGCGTTGTAATGCCACCATTCTGTAGGGAGTTGTCGAAAGCCTTCACTTTGCATCAGCTTTCTGAGTAGTAAGCGGTTTGAGAGTTGTTGCGTGCTTAGCAAACCTGCTCTGAGAAAGGAGTCTTCTAGGTTTGGGTAGGCGATCTTTCGAATGTCGTCAAACCCCGCTCCCATATCGAGTAATTTTCCATTGGCATCTTGAATACTGATGTCAACGGCAGCTCCAAAATTGTGTAAACTCCGGTTTTTTGGATTAGAGACAAACTTGGCGCGCTCAACAGGCACAATGCTATCGAGTGCATCCCACATTTTTTGCTGCATCGAAACAGGTCTGAGCGCATCAAAAATAAGCAAGTGATAACCCGGATGCTTTTTTTCTAACGCTTGCTGCACTCTAGACAACCTAAGTGCTACATCTTTTTGCAAATAGGCTTTCTTGATACTGAAATAAAGACGCTGCTTTAAAAAATTATCCGGCCCTGTATACTTGAGATCAATGAGAATATTGGGGTTAATAGCTTGCACATCTACAAGACCTGTTGGTAATTTTATTGTGCTAGCTGCTGGCTGATATGCAGGTTTTTGTGCTGCTTTAATCGGCTTTGAGACATCTAAATGAGATGCTTTCTTTCCTAAATTTTCTCCTTCTCGACAAGAAAAGAGGAGCATTTGAAGCAAAAAAACACAGAAACAATAACGCAAGCTCAAGCGCATGATCGAACTAACTTAAGATAGAATGCGCTGTGTTTCAGCATTAATCCTTTGGCGCAGGCCTTCAGAAACTGGAAACAAAGGCAAACGCATGGTTTCTTGCATGAGGCCACGGGCCGCAAGTGCAACCTTAACCCCACCCGGATTTCCTTCTTCAAAAAACATTTTAGTAACACTAAAAAGGTCGTAGTGCGCTGCTTTAGCCAAGGCAAGATCTCCGGACATAGAAGCATGAACCATTTGAAAAAAACGCTCAGGGAAAGCATTGGCAACCACGGAAATAACACCGTCTGCACCTGCAGCAATGAGCGGCATAGTGAGGTTGTCATCGCCAGATAAAACACCAAAACCTGGTTTTCTTTGACGAATGATGTCCATGATTTGCTCCATGTTACCTGAAGCTTCTTTGACAGCCACTACATTTGGTAGTTCAGCTAATTCAAGTGTGGTTTCAACACTCATGTTGGATCCTGTTCGACCCGGTACATTGTATAAAATAATGGGAAGATCAGTATAGGAAGCAACCATTTTGAAATGTGCAACGATCCCTTTCTGAATAGGCTTATTATAGTAAGGCGATACGGAAAGAATACCATCAACGCCACTAGGTAAATTCGAAAACAAAGTTTCAAGGCCATGGGTGTTGTTGCCACCAATTCCGTAAACAACAGGAAGTTTGCCGTTGTTTTCTTCTAGAACTGTGTCAAGGACACGACGCTTTTCATCTTGACTTAAAGTAGGTGATTCTCCGGTAGTGCCTTGTACCACTAAAAAATCGGTACCACCTGCAATTTGCAAAGCAACCAATGCTTTGAGTGCCGTGTAATCAATGCTTCCGTCTTGTAGAAAAGGTGTAACTAGCGCTACGCCTGAGCCTTTAAATGTTTTCATTGTGCAATTCTTTCTAAGGTTTGTTGTATATAGTCTAGCTGAGCAGCAGGCTCAGACTGTACGGTATCAATTTGTAAATCAAATTTGGCATTTTGCGCATTGACAAGCACCCTACGGTTGATACTTGTTTCTTTGAGTAAGGTGTAAATTTTGGCATCGAGCGCTGCATTCCAAATCAGGAGGTCATATGCTTTTTGAAGCTCAGCTTCAAGCTGAATGTCTTTGAGTTTGCCGAAAAATGAAAAATCGGCAGGTGAGTTATAATAAATTAAGAAATGTGGGGGCAAGTTTTTCTTGTCGAGGTCCTTGGGAACATTGACAATGATCAGTGCATGTGCAAACTTGTTCTTTTGTAAAAAATGATCGATGGCCTTGACAAACGTGCGCATTTGCTGCTCGTCGGTGTAATCCCAGACTACTGCGATGCGTTTTGTTTGCTTCCAAATACTTAAATTACTCACTGTGAAATCAATTTTATAAATTCATTTTCAGACAACAAAGTTACACCTAAGTCTGTAGCTTTTTGCAATTTGGCAGGCCCCATATT
>CAZPWB010000067.1:0-11293 GCA_964590425.1 uncultured Lishizhenia sp.
AACCAATCGAACTTTTATTGTTTTACCTTTTAACTGACAGCGCCTATGTCTGCCCGTCGTTCGATTGTCCATATGGATCTCGATACTTTCTTTGTTTCCTGTGAGCGCCTGCTTGACAGCCGCCTTAACAACAAACCCATCCTTATCGGAGGTACCAGCGAAAGAGGGGTGGTGGCTTCGTGCAGCTATGAAGTCAGGCGCTTTGGCGTGCATTCCGGAATGTC
The DNA here is from genome assembly GCA_964590425.1 of uncultured Lishizhenia sp. Lineage (GTDB taxonomy): Bacteria > Bacteroidota > Bacteroidia > Flavobacteriales_D > Crocinitomicaceae > UBA952. The sequence goes on from CAZPWB010000067.1 coordinate 225, forward strand.
CATGAAAATGGCCAAAGAGCGCTGCCCAGAAGCTATTTGCATCAAAGGCAATACCCAAACCTATTCTAAGTTTTCCAGAATGGTCACTGAGTTGGTCAAAGAAGCGGCACCTGTCTATGAAAAAACCTCCATCGATGAATTCTACATTGACTTCACGGGCCTTGACCGCTTTTTTGGCGTCTGGAAATACGCCTCTGAGCTGCGGCAGCGCATTACCAAAGAAACGGGCCTGCCCATCTCTTTTGGCTTATCTGAAAACAAAACGGTTTCAAAAGTAGCCACCGGCGAGGCCAAGCCCAATAACCAATTACTCATTGACTACGGTACCGAAAAACCTTTTTTAGCACCACTTTCTGTGCAGAAAATTCCGATGGTGGGCCCCAAGACCTACCAAACACTTTGCGGTTTAGGTGTCAAGAAAATTGGCACCTTGCAGGCCTTGCCGCTAGAGCTCTTAGAGCAAGCACTCGGTGAAAACGGGCGCAGCATTTGGTCTAAGGCCCAAGGCATTGACAACAGCCCCGTTGAAGCTTACAACGAGCGCAAATCTATTTCGACCGAACGCACCTTTGATCAAGACACCATTGACATCCATAAACTGAGTGGCATCTTGGCTGCTATGGCTGAAAACTTGGCTTTCCAATTGCGCCGAGCCAATAAGCTCACCGGTACGGTCACGGTCAAAATTCGCTATGCAGACTTCCAAACCCAAACACTTCAGCAGCAAGTAGCCTACACCGCCGCTGACCACGAGCTCTTGCCTTTAGTGCAAAGCTTGTTCAAGCGCCTTTACAACCGCAGGGTTTTGGTGCGGCTCATCGGCATTCGTTACAGCTCCCTGGTCTCGGGCGCGCACCAGCTGCGGCTCTTTGACAGCGACCTCGCGTATCCAGCACTCTACCAAGCCCTAGATAAAATCCGGGTGCGCTACGGAGACCGCGCTGTTTTGCGCGCCATTGGTCTTGAAGCCCGAACCATTGGTCATTACAATCCTTTTGAAGGCGAGCCACCCATTCTTTTAGCCAACAGACGCGTTTAAACACATCATCCATGCGGGTACACTCTTGTTTTAGTTTGGGCTACGGAATCCTAAAGCCCGAAGCCTTAGTCGAATGGGCGCAACAGCAGCAATACAGTGCTTTGCTACTCACTGATATCAATCATACGGGCTCTGCCTTGGCCTTTGTGCGGGCAGCGCAACAACACGGCATTAAAGCTGTGCTCGGCCTAGAATTGCGCAAGGGGCAGCAACATATCGCCACCCTCGTTGCCCGCAACAACCGCGGTTTTCAAGAACTCAATCAGTACCTCACTCAGCAACTCAAGCAAGCAGAACCTTTCAGCCATCCCTTGCCGCATTTTTCAGCTTGTTATGTCTGGTATCCGTTTGGTACGCAGCCTGCCAAACTTTCAGAAAATGAGTTTGTTGCTATTCAGGCCTCGCAAATCACACAGTGGCAACTACAGCGCCCAGCGATCCCGGTTCACAAGTGTGTGGCCGACGCGCCCATGACATTTCGTCATAAACAAGACTTCAACACACACCGTTTGCTGCGCGCCATCTCTGAAAACTGCTTGTTATCAAAGCTTGCCCCCAGTAGCCATGCCAAAGCCACAGAAACCCTCAAAAGTCCTGAGCAAATCGCGGCGGCCTTTGCTGCTGCGCCTCAATTACTCGCTAACACCACGCAGCAACTCTCAAGTTGTCGGTGCAACTTCGAGTTTGGCGAAGCGGCCACGGCGCAGCAGCCCAAAAGCTTCACCGGAAGCCCCGAGACAGACATCGAGCTCCTCAAAGAACTTTGTGCCGAGGGCCTGACTTATCGCTATGCTGTTGTCACTGACGAAATCATTGCACGCATCGAGATGGAAATTGACATCATTGCGCAAAAGCAATACTTGTCTTATTTTTTAATCACCTATGACTTCACTTCTTACGCAAGATCCAAGGGCTATTTCTATGTAGGGCGTGGAAGTGGGGCCAACAGCATTGTCGCTTACCTGTTGCGCATCACTGACGTCGACCCCTTAGAACTCGATCTTTACTTCGAGCGCTTTATCAACCTCTACCGCAAAAACCCACCAGACTTTGACATCGATTTCTCCTGGACCGACCGCGACGACATCATTCGTTATGTTTTTGAGCGCTACCCCAATACTGCTTGGCTCTGCACCTATAGCACTTTTCAATACAGGGCCTGTATTCAAGAGCTTGGCAAAGTCTTTGGTTTGCCTGCGCAGGCCATCAAAACACTCAGTCGGGGCAGTGGGAGTATGGCCGAATTTGCAGAGCTAGGGCAGCTGATTTTGCGCTATGCTAAAAACATCGAAGGCTTGCCTTCACACCTGAGCTTGCATGCCGGCGGCATTGTCATTAGCGAGCGGCCAATTTCTTGGTTCTGCGCCACTTTTCTACCGCCAAAAGCGTATCCAACTACCCAGTTTTCGATGCGCGAAGCCGAAGACGTTGGGCTCTATAAGTTTGACATCCTGAGTCAAAGAGGTTTGGGTAAAATTGCCGCTGCGCTTGAAATTGTCGCGAGTAGATATCCGCCGGAAGCCATTCACGATATCCATGACATTCAGTACCTCAAACAAGACCCAAAAATTGCAGCGTTTTTGCGCCGAGGCTGGGCCCTTGGTTGTTTTTACGTGGAATCGCCTGCCATGCGCATGCTGCTCATTAAGTTACAAGTAGACAACTATTTAGCCCTTGTAGCCGCCAGTTCTATCATTAGGCCAGGCGTTTCGCAGTCTGGCATGATGCGCGAGTACATCTTGCGTCACCGAGACCCATCCCGACACAAAGACATTCATCCGCTGCTTTTGGCACTCATGCCAGAAACCTATGGTGTCATGGTCTATCAAGAGGATGTCATTAAAGTGGCGCATTATTTTGCAGGTCTGAGCCTTGCTGAAGCCGATGTCTTGCGGCGAGGGATGTCTGGTAAATTCAGGTCCAAAGCCGAATTCTTGCGCGTACAAGAGCGCTTCATGAGCGCTTGCCAACAAAAAGGCCATGACCCAAGTTTTGCAGCCAGTATCTGGAAACAAATCGAGAGCTTTGCGGGCTACGCCTTTTCCAAAGGACACTCGGCCTCTTATGCCGTTGAAAGTTACCAGAGCTTATACCTCAAGGCGCATTTTCCGCTAGAATACTTGTGTGCCTGCATCAATAATTTTGGCGGCTATTACCGCACCGAAATCTATGTCCATGAAGCCCGCCTTTTCGGAGCTCAAATTGAAGCGCCCTGCATCAATGAAGGTGAGTATCAATGTAGTCTGAAAGCACAGCGCCTCATACTTGGTTTCAATTTAGTTACTGGGCTCGAAAGCGCTGTGATCGAGCGCATCTTACTGCAGCGTGCACAAAGAGGATCCTTTGAAAGCCTTGCCGTACTTTTAAAAAGGGTTCATATCCCACTAGAGCAACTTTGTTTACTGATCCGGATTGGTGCTTTGCGCAGCTTTGAAGTACCCAGAAAACAACTGCTCTGGCAAGCACACTTCTATCAGCACCAGCATTTAAACAAGCAACAAGCACCCGTCTTGTTTAGCTCAGAGCAGCGCGAACACCAACTACCCACACTAGAAGAGCATCCACTGGAGTTGGCCTTTGAGCAGTTTGAACTACTCGGCTTTCCGCTCTGCGACCCTTTTGAACTCTTGAAAAACCCACTCTCTGAACACTATGTTTTAGCTCAGGATTTTCAAAAACACGCGCCCTCACAAGTACTCATTCGGACCTACGGTTACCTCGTGAGTATCAAGCAAACCAAAACCAGCAAAGGAGAGCGCATGTCTTTCGGAACTTTCCTTGACCCCGCCGGTGACTTCATTGACACCGTCCATTTTCCACTCATCCATGAAAAATATCCCTTCTACGGAAAAGGCATCTATGAACTCTGCGGCAAAATCACTGAAGAACAAGGTTATTTCACCTTGGAAATTTCAAGTATGGTCAAGCTTCCCTTCGTTGAAGACGTGAGAATTGCAGCAGATTAAAGAAAACTAGATCAAACAATTAGACCTCTCAAAATAACAGCACTTTGTTCTGGTGTCATGTCGCGCTGGGCTTCAGCGAGCATTTCGTAGCCTACCTGAAATTTCTTGACACTCGAAGAGCGCAAGAGCGGCGGATAGAAATGAAAATGGAGCGTCCATTCTGGATGCACCAGACCGTCGCAGGGTGCCTGATGAAAGCCCGCAGAGTAGGGGAAGTCGCAATTGAAAACGGCGTCGTAGGCCCTTGTAATTTTAGATAAAGCCAAAGCAAAATCAGTAGCAATATCAGTTGTAAAATCGAGCAGGTTTTTGAGTTCTTGTTTGGGTAAAATCAAGGTTTCAAAAGGCCAAACCGCCCAAAACGGAACCAAAATAACAAAGTTTTCATTTTCATAAACCACGCGTTCTTGGTTGCGCAATTCATCATTCAAATAATGCTGTAAAAGCGGTGCTTGTTCGTTTTGAAAATATTTTTTGAGTTGCGCTTGGGTTCTGGCAATCAGGGTAGGCAAGCCTTGTTGGGCCCAGATCTGCCCGTGTGGATGCGGGTTGCTACAGCCCATCACCGCACCTTTGTTTTCAAAAATCTGAACGTAATCAATATAGGGAAGTGCCGAAAGTTCTTCAAATTGGGCTTTCCAAGTATGCACCACATCTTCAAGTTCTTTGACAGAAAGCCCAGACATCGTGAGGTCATGACGTGGCGAATAACAAACTACCCGATTGATTCCTTTGGCCGCTTTTACTTTGAAAAAGGAGCCTGAGTGCTCCTTGTCCAAATTTGAGTGTTCATTGTCCAAATTCAAAACTTCTGGGCGCATGTCGAGCGCCGGAAAATCGTTATCGAAGACATAACACGAAGAATAGGTTGGATTGCTTTGGCCTCCAGACCTTTCATTTCCGGGACACAAATAACACGTTGGATCATGACGCAGGCTAGCTTCAGCTGAATGCACTTCATTTTGACCCTGCCATGGTCTGAGATTGCGTTGTGGAGAAACCAACACCCATTCATCGAGCAAGGGGTTGTAGCGACGGTGTGGATTCAAATTCAGGTCAGTCATGAGTAGTCAAGTGAACGCCATCGGCGAGTTGGATTGAATAACAAAGGGAATGGGTACCAAATTTTTGAAAATATTGAGCAGTAAGCTCCGCTAAATCTTGGGTTGTATCAAAGTTTTCAGTTGCCAAAACCAACAAACAGCCTCCAAAACCACCACCCATCATGCGAGCGCCGTAAACTTGAGGTAAACCAGTGATTTGTGTTTGTAGGAAATCTAGCTCTTCACAGCTTACTTCATACAAATCTCTGAGCCCAGCATGTGTTTGAGAGAGTAGAGATCCAATATTTTTGAGTGCTTGTTCAATGTGATCATTATCATCATTATGAATATCTAGGTCCAAATTATGACACAGTTTTTGCACCTCATTCACGCGCTGCATTTCATCCAACACATAGCTCAAGCGTTTAGCAGTTTCAGTATCTAAAATTGGGAGTAATTGCGCACGCATTTCAGTGCTCAGGGCTTTCCAATTGCTTAAAGTTGGAAACAGTTGCTGTGCTTGTTCAAAAGCTGCCTCGAGTTGAGCGCGCCTTTTATTGTAGGCAGATTCAGCCAAATTATGTTTCACTCTGGAGTCAAGTAAAAAAAGCTTGGCACCCTTGAGGGTTAAAGAAAAATGTTGAATTTCCTGCGTGAAACAATTAAAAGCCAACAACTGTTGTTCTTTACCAAATAAAGAAGCCACCTGATCCATGAGGCCACATTTTACACCTGCAAACTGATGCTCAGTTTGTTGAGCAATCAGTGCGAGGTCCATCTTGGATTTACCAAGACCAAAAAACTCATTGAGGCCAAAAGCAAGCCCGCAACAGAGCGCTGCAGATGAAGAAAGCCCAGCTCCAATTGGAATAGAACTGCTGAAACTGATATGCAGGCCAGTTTTTAACGCTGGGGCAAGTTGATCTATTCCCATTAATAAGAAAACGCCCTTCACATAATTCTTCCAAGTACTTGTATTTAAGCCTTTTAGTGCTGATAATTGAAATTCCCACCGCTCGTTGATATCGAGTGCTTCTATGCAAATGGTAGGACCCTCAGATCTATATAAATCAAAGGTGATATACTTGTCTATGGCTGCTGGCAATACCACGCCATGATTGTAATCTAGGTGTTCACCGAGCAAGTTAATACGACCCGGTGCTTTTATTTGGAGGTGTTTTTTTGTCACGGATTCCATATGAGTTCAGCTTGAAGCCCGAGTAAAGGCAGCGCTACTTTAATTGTAATGGGCGTACTTGGTTTTTCAGTTCTGAGTAAAGCAGAAGCAATGCCAGCTTCAAGTTGTTGAATGGCTGGGCTCATGAGCCCAGCGTCTTGAGCAATTACACTAAAAGCCACTTTGTAATCATTGGTCGGAACAATGTTTAAATTGGCATCCAAGAGTTTAGCTCTTACAAAAACGAGGTCTGCTTTATTTGTGTCAATTGAACGCCCCATCGTATCCAAATACAAAATGATTTGCTGTGGCTTTTCGGGCGTTCGAACAATGTGGGTAATTAGTGCTTTTTGTTTGTCATCATAAGCAATGGCTTCTAACTTACCAGGTTGATAGTTGGGTAAAGTAAAATGATACGGAGGATTGAGCAATTTGTCGCTTGCTGCATCGGGCTTTTTTACTTGTGTTGCAACGAGTTCACCATTCAGGTAAAGTGCCACTTTGGGGCAATTAGAAAAGACCGTAATTTGAGGAGAGGCGGTTGGTGTCCAGTTGGTGGCAATGGTGATATTTGCTGTCTTCGGCGTCAATTTTTGTTGACTCTGATAAAAATTGACCGACCATTTGGGCAAACGCGTAATGTCATAAACCCCTGAGGCCTCAAGATCTGGGCTATAGCCACGGTTGTAATCAAAGCATAGCCAATTGGCTTCACCAATCGTGTTAGGGCCTCTTCGATTTGAATTACTCGCTTCTTGGAAATTAAATGCTTGCTGTAAAAGTGCGGCCTCAGAAGCACTACGTAGGTGTCTGGAGTTGCGCTCTGATGTTTTCAAGTCTGCGAATTGCGTCTGATTGAAACCCGCATTTTGCGCGTAATATTCCCAATCGCCATATTCAGCAATAAAGATCGGGCGGCTTGTATTTTTGTACTTATTCCAGTAATCTGGCGCTTTGGCGTGCTGTCTTGCCGGAATGAACAAATCATAGCTTTGGTGGTCTTGCCATCCTGCTGTAAAACCTTGCCCTTTGATCAAGGGTTTGGCCAAGTCATTCATGGTTTGCATGAATGCGTCAGACATTTCTGTTTCATTGATGGAGTTTTCCCAGAAAACAACGCTCGGATGATTGCGATCTCTGATAATGAGCGCTTGCAGGTCTTGCTGGATGCGTTGTTCAAAAGGAGCTGGGCCAAAGAATTGCCAACCAGGTATTGCATCCATGACAATAATCCCGAGCTCATCACAAGCATCGTAAAAAGCGGGTGCTTGTGGATAATGAGACAAGCGAACAAAATTAAAACCTGCTTCTTTGATCAGGTAAGCGTCGCGCCATTGTGCATTATCCGGAACGGCATAGCCCACATAAGGATATTCTTGATGACGGTTGGTTCCGCTTAAAAACGTTTTTTGCCCATTCAAATAAAAGCCATCGGGCTTCAATTCCACTTTTCGAATCCCGACCCTCAGTGTCTGCCGAGCTAATGTGTCGCCTTTGAGAATGGTATAAATTTCAAGTGTCTCTAAATGAGGTTTGTCAATGGACCAAAGTGAAGGATTTATCAATTTATTTTCAGAAAAATAAGACAAGCTATTTATTGAGTCTGACACCTGATTTACTGGCTTTAAACTAAAGGTAGTTGCACCTAATTTGGCCTTCACCTCAATCGGGAGTTTCGAAAATTCGCTATCAAATTTCACATCGACATCAATGCGAACCGTTGCTGTTTGCCCCGTTAGTTGTAAAGTCTGAAAATAGGGTGCTTTTAATTCAATGCCCCCAACTTCATAAAGCCAAACATTGCGGTAGATGCCCGCATGGTAATAAAAGTCGAGGTCTTTAATCGGTTTGCCGGGCGGAATAGTTGGGTCTTCTTGGTTGTTCAAAACGACTTCTAGCAAGTTAAAAGAATCTTTTAGGGCAGTAGTTAGGTCAAGGCTAAATGGTAAATATCCACCAACATGCGAACCAATTTCTTGGCCATTTAAACGCACTTTGGCTGTGTGCATCGCGCCTTCGAACTCAATAAAGAGTTGCTTGCCAGGCTCCAACTTATAGTTGAAGTACTTTTTGTAAACGACTTCACCCAAAAACTGACCTTGCATCACTAAGGGTTCTAGTTTAGGAGTATGTGGCAAGCTTACTATGGTAGCAGGGTCAGAAGGTTCCAGATAAAACTCCCAATTGTCATTGAATAACGATCTGTTCAATTGTGCCCAAGATGAAAGGGAAAAAAGAATAAAAATTAAAATGATTGAGTTTTTCATAGGGTGATAGACTTTTCAAAAATCAAACGATTCATCATCAATCATTTATTTATGGCAAAACACCATTCGTTTATATTAGTACAAAAATGCATCGAGAGCAGGCGAGGGGCGCCCGTTGTCTTGCCAACAATTGAGCTGATAACCACTCCATGGTTTTGCACCTTGTGGCTCCCAATAAAATACACCGAGACCCATTTGACTAGGCACATCCTTTACAGCTCCGATTGTAGCAATAAGCAACTCTTTTGAATTGGCAACTTCCCAGTAATCGCCACCAACTTCAACCACCATGACGGGCTTGTTATAGCGCGACACCATGTCTTTGAGGTTATTACCTAGATCATCAATGGTAACCGTATAATCGGAACCCAGCCAATGCGGATAATAAGAAGCACCAATGATGTCAAACTGTGCACCGTTTTGCTGCATTAAATCATAAAACCATCGAAAACGCGCGTTGTCATTGCCTTGATCAATGTGAACAATCGTTTGAATTTTGTTGTCGATGTCTTTCACGGCCTGATTTCCGCTATTGATGAGTTCAGCCAATTGCTGTGGATTATTAATATGCCCACTCGGCCAAAGCATTCCGGACGGAATCTCGTTGCCAATTTGGACCCATTTTGGTGTAACACCTGCTTGCTTGAGTAAATTCAAGGTGTAGTAAGTGTGAGCATAAACAGAATCTTTGAGCGCAGCAAAAGGCACAGAGGCCCAAGTAGCTGGTTTGGTTTGATGCGCAGGATCAGCCCAAGTATCAGAGTAATGAAAATCAAGCATGACCTCTAGGCCTTTTGCTTTGGCTCTGGCGGCCATCACGGCAGTTTCTTCAGGGCTGCAGTGCCCACTGATCTTATCTGAGCTAGGGTGCACAAAAACACGTAAGCGAATGCTATTGATGCCCCGAGCCATTAAAAGATCAAGGCACTCAGCTGCGTTACCATTTTCATCATAAAAAACATAGCCCGTGGCTTCCATTTGTGCCAACCAACTGACATCAGCACCCCTGAAAAAAGAAGTAGGCGGAGGAGTTACTGGCGGCTTAGGCTTGGGTTTTTCCTTGCAAGCGCTGAGCGTAAATGAAAAAGACAAGAGCAATAAAATAGAAAGTAGACTTCTCATGAGTATAAGTGGCTAATGTTGCTGAAAATTGATCGAGAGCGTATTGTTGCGCATTTCCCCTTTCGACAGATAAATATCGCTAAAATTCTCGTGATGCGGCGCATCTGGCTCCGCTTGTTGTTCCAAACAAATTCCTGAGTAGCGGTGATACGTTTCATTATGTTTTCCAAGCGCTGTCGTTTGCCCACCTACATACATTTGAAATACAGGTTGATTCGTTGTGAATTTTAGCTGAAAACCATCTTTTGCTTGAAGGATGGCTTGTTCAACTTGACCATTTAAAAGGAAAGCGTGGTCCAGGGTCGAATAAAGCGGTTTTAGGGAATGATACTCTTTTTTTTCGGCTTTCGCTTTTTTCAAATCTTTCTTCTCTAATTTCAATTCCTTTTCTTTTTCTTCTAAATACCCCATCAATCCTAAAACTTCACCCGTAGGTAATTTATCGTCGTTTAATTCGAGAAAGGCTGCTGACTGGATGCAAACATCGGTATCCAAAATACTGCCTTGATGACCATTCGGATTGAAATAACCATGTTGGGTTGGGTTTGAAAGGGTAGCTTCAAGTGCAGTTGTTTCGATTTCTATGCGTAGTTCAAAATCAAACAAAGTATATTTGACTTTGATCAAGAGTGCCCCAGGTAATTGCATCTCAGCATGACTTTCAAGTACAAAGGTAGCACTGGGCTGTGGTTCAGATTCGATTGCTGCTAAACTCCAGTTGATGTTTGAATAACAAGTGTTTCCGCCGTGCAATAAATGCTTCCCTTCATTCGGCTCAAAGTTCCAAGTCGAATTTTTCCATGGAATTTGCGCATTGGCAACACGCCCTGCAATAGGCCCTACAATGGCCCCAATATAAGCAATGGGGGGTTCGTTGAAAGACGCAACGTAGCTGCGCCAATCGGTAAAACCTAATACGACATCGCGTTTTACAAAACCTGCCGTTTCAATTTCAAAGCTCTGTAGCGTTGCGCCATAAGTCAGCACAGTAATAGCCGCATTTTGATGCTTTAATGTAATTTCCTGAACAGGCAATCCATCGATTACTGCCCCTAAATCGCGAACACTTGCCAAATTGGTCATTGAACAAAGATAGGGGGCTTTGGATGAAATCAAAAAAAGCAATAACAACAAAGCGTATATATCTTCAAATAAGGCAGGTAAAAACACCCAAATTTTAAATGTAAATCCACCTTATGTAACATAGGTTGCAAATGTTAAGAATAATAGTTCTAAAATTAATAGCACACAAAGATTATGAATAGCTTATGAATCCGTAAATCTAAGTTCACATCGAACAACAACTAATCCGTTTTTAATAAAACTTTTTGCTTATGAAAATTTTCATCAAAAATATGGTTAGCCATCGATGTATAAGTCAAGTGTCGACATTACTGACAGACATGGGGATTATTTCTATTTCAGTAGGCTTAGGCGAAGTAGAATTGGCACAAA
>CAZPWB010000068.1:0-10505 GCA_964590425.1 uncultured Lishizhenia sp.
ATGTCTAAATTATTACGTGTAATTACAAAAGCGGATGCAAAGATAACAACTTTTTGCAATTCCACAAAACCCTTATCCACAATTTAGCACCCTTTTTCCACAAATCTTTTATTTCTGTTGATTCCGGGGGTGATAATTTAAAATGGCTTTGCGCAAAAAACGTTGGTCGAGATGTGTGTAAATCTCTGTGGTTGTGATAGATTCATGTCCAAGCATTTCTTGAACAGCTCTTAAATTGGCGCCCCCTTCAATCAGATGCGTAGCAAAACTATGTCTAAAAGTATGTGGCGAAATATTTTTTTTCAGGCCAATTTGAGCGGCTAATTGCTTGATGATGGTAAAAACCATTACTCTTGTGAGTTGCGCACCGCGTCGGTTCAAAAATACAAACTGTTCGTGACCAGGCTGAATAGGTAACTGTGCCCGAATTGAATGTTGATAGGCTTTAATTTCTTTTTCGACGCCTTCAGAAACCGGGACTAATCTTTCTTTATTTCCTTTTCCGATCACTCTAATAAAACCTTCGTCAAAATAGAGATCTGCAAAGCGCAAATGAATGAGTTCTGATACACGCAGCCCACAGCTGTACAATGTTTCAATCATGGCGTGGTTTCTTGATCCTTCAGGTTTGGAAAGATCAATTGCTGCTAACATTTTGTCAATTTCATCGATCTCTAATACTTCGGGAAGTTTCTTTCCCAACCGGGGTTGTTCTAGGAGCTCAGAAGGGTCTGCGGACAGATATTGCTCCAGTAAAAGAAAGCGATAAAATTGCTTGATACCAGAAATAATGCGTGCTTGACTTCTGGCGCTGAGCCCAAGGTCATATAAATGGGCTACAAAAGTTTTGAGTAGTTCGTAAGTGAGCTGCTCAGGTTTTTGCTTTGTTTCTTCTGCAAAGGTCGCAAGCAGACTGACATCGCGTTGGTAAGCTAAAATAGAATTTTCAGCCAAACCCTTTTCAATTTTTAGGTATGAAACAAAATCCTTAATATAGCGCTCCCAATGTATCATTTATGAACTTACTCGTTGTCAACGGCCCAAATTTAAACTTACTCGGTACCCGAGAAACACAAATATATGGGAATGTCACGTTCGATGCATTTTTTGCTGATTTGAAAGCTTGTACTGAGCATCAGTTGACCTATTTTCAGTCAAATGTTGAGGGGGAGCTCATTAATTGTTTGCAGGCTGCTCAAGTAGACGGGATCATCTTAAATGCCGGCGGATACACGCACTCAAGCGTTGCGCTGCGCGATTGCATTGCTGCCATTCAAATTCCTGTCATTGAAGTTCATATTTCAAACATTGCTGCCCGAGAATCTTTTCGTCATGAATCATTACTCAGCCCAGTGTGCAAGGGCTGTATCTTTGGCTTTGGTCTAGATGCTTACAAGCTCGCCATTCGCGCTTTCGAATTATAGCTTTATTCGATTAACTTTGCATGTACTATGCAACAAATCGAATATTTCTTTACGCACATTGATCCTGTATTTGCTGCTTTTTTAGCGACCACCTTTACTTGGTTAGTAACAGCCGCCGGAGCAAGTTTGGTATTCTTTTTCAAAAATATGCACCGAGGCTTGCTCGATGGTATGCTTGGTTTTACAGGTGGTGTCATGGTTGCAGCTAGTTTTTGGTCTTTGTTAATGCCCTCAATTGAATTGTCAGAGCGTTTATACCCAACTGCACCTTGGATGCCCGCCGCAATAGGATTCTTGACGGGTGCGCTCTTTTTGTTTTTCCTCGATAAAAAACTACCACACTTACATATTAATTTCAACGATAATGAAACAGAGGGGGTTAAGACGCAATTGCACAAAACCACCTTGCTAGTTCTTGCGATTACTTTACACAACATTCCGGAAGGTTTGGCGGTTGGTGTCTTGTTTGGTGCCGCAGCCAATGGTATGGAAGGTGCCACCATTGCTGGGGCAGTTGCGTTGGCTATAGGTATTGGCATTCAGAATTTCCCTGAAGGTTTTGCTGTGGCGATGCCACTCAGACGCGCCGGAGCCAGCAGAATGAAAAGCTTTATGTACGGGCAGCTTTCAGCAATTGTCGAGCCCATTGCCGGTGTGATCGGAGCTGTGGCTGTGATTTACATGGAACCCATTTTGCCATTTGCACTTTCATTTGCTGCAGGTGCGATGATCTTTGTGGTGGTGGAAGAAGTAATCCCGGAAACCCAGCGCGATAAATACACCGACATCGCCGTCTTGGGCTTCATTGGTGGCTTCTTGGTTATGATGATCTTGGACGTCGCTTTGGGTTAGTTTAGTAAGTTAAAATTTCTTCAAGCGCTTTTCTTATTTCTTTTAACTCTTTGCTAGGTATGCGTCCAATTTTTTGCACGCATCTTTCTTTAGATATGGATCGAATGTGAAATGTAAAAACTTCTGATCTTTCTTTGAGCCCATTTTCAGGACTAGGTTCAAGAACAAGATTTCCTTTGTAGTTTTTGATTTTTGTAGAGAGTGGCAAGCCGATGATGAGCGGGGTATGTGTATTGAAGAGATCCCCGCTGAATATTAGGATGGGCCGAAAACCAGCTTGTTCGCTGCCACGGGTTGGGTCGAGGTTGGCCATCCAGATTTCACCTTGTTTCATCTTGGTCAAGCCCATTGAGTTGTGCATAATAGGCTTGCATACCTTCTTCTGCTAATTGCAAAACATCGGTGTCTTCGGACATTTGCCGATAGGATTTGATATAGGCCGCTTTATTGAGTTGCTCTAGATAAAGCATAAGCGCTTTCTCGATGAGTTTATTTTTAGGCACCCTTAGTTCGGAAGCCTTATTTGAAAGGGCCTCGAATAAGGTATCTGGAAGTGAACTTGTGAAGACTTGCATATTTATGAAATATAAATATAAAATTAGGCAGTTTTCATCAATTGAACAAAAAAAAGCCCCCAATTTTGGAGGCTATTCAGTAATTCAAGAAGTGTGAAATGCTTAAGAACAAATAGTTTGTTCACAAGCTTTTAGAATTTCTCTTACTTCTTCGAGGGTTGGTGCTTCGGCGTAGGTGCGCAGTACAGGTTCAGTACCAGAAGGTCTGATCATGACCCAACGCTTGTCATCAAAGAAGTATTTAAAGCCGTCAATGGTTTGGACTTCTTGCACTTGGTATTTGCCAAATGCTTTGTAGTTGTTGGCTTTACAATTAACAATAATTTTTTGCTTGAGCTCTTCTGTAATGTGTAGGTCATTGCGTTCAAACTGGAAAGGACCAACAATAGCATACACTTCGTCAATGAGTTGATCAAGGGTTTTGCCTGATTTAGCCATGAATTCCCAGATGATGAGCCCCATCCAGATGCCATCGCGTTCTGGAATGTGTCCTTTGACGGCAATTCCGCCCGATTCTTCGCCACCTAACAAGACATCTTCTTTGATCATGATAGCAGCAATCTCTTTAAATCCAATTTTGGTAACCTCAAGTTCAAGACCGTAGTGCTTGCACAATTTCTCAACTCTTGGTGTTACAGAGAAAGCGATCACCACTTTGCCACTCATTTGCTTGTATTTGACTAAGTAATGAATCAAGAGCAAAATAATGTGGTGAGAATCGACAAACTCACCATGGCTGTTGTATAAACCAATGCGGTCGGCATCGCCATCGGTGGCTAATGCACAAGCGATGTCTCCTTGATTTTTGATGGTTTGCGCTAATTCTTGCAGGTTTTTAGCAATAGGTTCAGGAGCCGTACCCATAAAAGAAGGGTTGTGCTCGCAATGTAACAAAGAAACTTTTGGTAAAATGAGTGGCATGACACGCTGTCCTGCGCCATACATAGCGTCATACATCAAATGAAGCCCTGACTGATCAATCGCAGCAAGGTCAAAGTTGGCTTTTACGTGATTGATGTAGCGCGTTTCAATATCGATTTCTTCTAGCTGCCCGGATTTTTGAGCAGCTTGCAAGTCAATGCTATTAAAATCTATGGAGCATGAATCTGGAATTAAAGCCTCGACCTCGTTGATTTTTTCTGGCTCGAGCGGTCCGCCAAACTTAGCTTTGAGCTTAAAACCGTTGTAGCTTGGTGGATTATGGCTTGCCGTTAAGATGATCCCCACTTCACAGCCTAACTGATTGGCTGCCAAAGAAATCATGGGTGTAGAAACAAAACCACGAGAAAGTTTAACATGAATACCTTGTGCCAATAGTACTTTGGCAGCTGTTTCCATAAAAAGTTCTCCGGCAAAGCGGCAGTCGTGGCCAAGTACGACACTTGGGTTTTCAAAACGCTCTTTGAGCCAAAGACCTGTTGCTTCTGTTACTCTTGCTACATTTTCTACAGTGAATTCTGCGGCGATAATAGCTCTCCAGCCATCTGTTCCGAATTTAATTGGTGTTGCCAAGTTGCTTATTTTTTAAATGATTGAATGGTATTTTCGATAATGCCTACGCATTCGTGTAGTTGCGCTTCAGTCATGATCAAAGGTGGCGCAAAACGAATGATGTTGCCGTGGGTTGGCTTTGCTAATAAGCCATTTTCTTTGAGGGCCAAGCAGAGTCTCCAGGCTGTGTCTGAATCAGGGCTATCATTGACGACGATCGCATTGAGTAAGCCTTTTCCGCGTACTTTGATGATGAGGTCATTATCAACAATAATTCTTTGCATTTCTTGTCTAAATAACTCACCAAGGTGGCGTGCATTTTGAATTAATTTTTCGTCGTAGATGACTTCCAAAGCGGCAACAGCAACTTTAGCGGCAATAGGGTTGCCACCAAAGGTAGAACCGTGTTGTCCGGGTTGAATCACCATCATGATATCGTTATTGGCTAAAACCGCCGAAACTGGATAAACGCCTCCCGAAAGCGCTTTTCCTAAAATGAGGATGTCAGGTCTTGCATAAGTAGCGGCCTGTTGCTCGCATTTGTTCTCACATGTGCAATTGCCACAAACGGCAAGTAAGCTTCCCGTTCTGGCAATGCCAGTTTGTACCTCATCTGCAATGAAAAGTGCGTTGTATTTAGAACACAAGGCGCGGGCCTCACGCATGAAATCATCGTTAGGTGTGTAAACACCTGCTTCTCCTTGAATGGGTTCTACTAGAAAACCAGCTACGTTTGCTTGTTGAAGCGCAGTTTCAAGCGCTGCGGTATCGTTATATGGTATCGAGATGAAACCAGCAGGGTAGGGGCCAAAGTTATGATTGGAATCTGGGTCTGAAGAAAAAGATACGATGGTGGTGGTGCGGCCATGGAAGTTCCCTTCGCACACAATAATTTGCGCTTGATTTTCAGCAACACCTTTCTTTTCGTAAGCCCATTTTCTACATAATTTAATGGCTGTTTCAACGGCTTCAGCACCGGTATTCATTGGTAATACCTTGTCAAAACCAAAATAATTGGTGACAAATTTTTCGTATTCACCAAGGCAATTGTTGTAAAATGCACGTGAAGTCAAGGCCAAAGTTTGGGCTTGTTTGATCAGGGCATTTGTGATTTTCGGATGCGCGTGACCTTGATTCACAGCTGAGTAAGCAGAAAGAAAGTCGAAATAACGCTTTCCGTCAACGTCCCAAACATAGACGCCATCTCCTTTTTCCAAGACTACCGGAAGCGGATGATAGTTATGAGCGCCGTATTGATCTTCTAGTTCAATAAATGCTTGTGACTTACTGGATAATGTATTTGTTGATTGCATAGGTGACAAAGATAAGCGAAACTATTTTTATCTTTCTGAAAAAAAACAACTTGAAAAGAAGAGATTTTATTCAAAAAACAGGCGTCGTTGGTTTAGGGGCCTTGCTTGTTCCAAATGCTTTGAACGCTGGTCAAAATAGCTTACCAATGAAAAAAGTGCGTCTTGGCTTTATTGCCACAGGATTTAGAGGTCAAACGCATATTGAAGAAATGCTCAAGCGCAATGACACAGAGATTATTGCGTTGGCAGATCCTAACCCGCGCATGATCAAAGATGCATTGGCGTTAATTGAAAAAGCAGGTAGACCAAGCCCAGCTGTTTACCAAAACGGCCCTGATGATTATATGAATTTACTCGCTCGAAATGACATCGATGCTGTTTTTGTATCGTCGCCTTGGGAGTGGCATTTACCACACGGAATCGCCGCAATGAAGGCAGGAAAGATAGTTGGGATGGAAGTAGGGGGCGCCATGAAACTCGAGGACTGCTGGGCTTATGTCAAGACTTCAGAGCAAACTGGTGTGCCGATTATGCCCCTCGAAAATGTTTGTTACCGTCGTGATGTCATGGCCATCTTAAACATGGTGCGCCAAGGATTATTTGGCGAAATTGTGCATGCCCAAGGTGGTTACGAACATGACTTGCGTGGCGTGTTGTTCAATGATGGAAATAGTGCCTACAATTCAGGTGTCGAATTTGGAGAAAAAGGATTCAGTGAAGCCGCTTGGCGCACCAATCATTACGTAAACCGCAATGGTGAGCTTTATCCGACCCATGGTTTGGGCCCTGTGGCCACGATGCTTGATCTCAATCGAGGAAACCGCTTGGTGCGTCTGAGTTCTTTTGCCAGTAAGTCCAGAGGTTTACACGAATATATAGTCAATCATCCAAAAGGAGGTGCTACGCATCCAAATGCTGCGGTTGAATTTAAGCAAGGAGATGTCGTCACGACCCATTTGCAATGCGCTAATGGTGAGACGATCATTTTAACCCACGATACCAGTTTACAGCGTCCGTATAATTTAGGATTCAGGGTTCAAGGTACCAAAGGCATTTGGCAAGATTTCGGTTGGGGTGACCCAGAACAAGGGCATATCTATTTTGAAGCCCAAATGAAGCATTCACACCGTTGGGATAACACCAAGAATTGGCTCGAGCAATACGATCATCCGCTCTGGAAAGCCGATGCAGCTGCAGCTGAAAGTTCAGGGCATGGAGGTATGGATTATTTTGTCGACAACGCTTTTATTGAAAGTATCAAGCAAAATCAAGCCTTTCCGTTAGATGTTTATGACCTCGCTGCTTGGTATGCAATTACGCCGCTCAGCGAAAAATCTGTGGCAGCCAATGGCGCGCCACAAGACATTCCAGATTTTACTAAAGGCGCTTGGAAAACCAGGCAGCCTATTTTTGCCCTCAATGCCAACTACTGATTTAGCGCTGGTCATATTAGCAGGAGGTTTAGGAAGTCGTTTTGGCGGCGACAAACAAGTGCAGCCCTTTGGTGAGCAAGGACACTTCTTGTTCGAATATGCTTGCTATGATGCTTATAGGGAGGGATTTCAAAAAGTATTTGTGGTGGTGCGCCCTGGCATGGAAGAGCTGGTTTTCGAGCAACTCAATCGTTGGATCTCTCCTGCTAAATTTCAGATTTTAACGCAGACACAAACCCGTATAAAACCCTTAGGAACGGCTCATGCCTTGAGTATGCTTAATGGTCAATGGACGGGCTCATTTTTAGTGCTGAATGCCGACGATTACTACGGGCAAGCGCTCATCAAAAAGGCCTATGATTTACAGCAATCGGGCGTTTTAGCTGCAAGTTTGGCATTTCGTTTAAATACGACACTCAGTGCTCATGGGCCGGTGTCAAGAGGTATTTGTCTGGAAGAAGCGGGTCACTTAATGCAAATTGAAGAGGTGAAACATTTGGCATATCACAATGGTGAAATCCGAGACGCGGCAAATAAAGTTTATCAGGCAAATACTTTGGTTTCTATGAACGCTTGGCTTTTGCCAGCATCCTTTTTGACTTTCTTGGATTCTGAGGTGAAGGATTTTATGGCAAGCCACTCAGCCGCTGCGCAACTTGAGATCTTCTTACCAGATTGTATTCAAAAAGCCATCAATGCCCAACTTTTCGCAGTGAGGCTTGAAGAAGCACAAAGCACCTGGTTTGGCCTGACTTACAAAGCAGACCTTGAGCAAGCAATCCAACAACTTCAGCTACTCGAACAAACAGGAGTTTACCCTAAAATATTTGAACGGTGGACTTAAAATCGTTTGTGGATCAAACCTGGGGGCTCACCTGCACAGCGCTCATTCCAATTGAGGAGGGCCTGATCAATCATACGTGGTTACTCAGAACCCCTACACACAATTACATCTTACAAAAGATCAATGCTGTGGTTTTTCAAAAGCCCGAAAAGCTACAAGAGCAACTGCAGACCCTCTCTAAAGCCCTTCAGTTAAAAGGTTTGGTTCCTTTAGAATTCATTGAAGTAGACGGAAAATCTTGTTTCGTTTTCGAAAATGCTTACTATCGTTTGCAAAAGGCAATATGGCCAAGTACAACCTTAAAAACAATCGATGTTGCAGTAGCGGCTCAGGCTGCTTCTGCACTAAGCGTCTTTCATTTAGCCTTAGACCAACTCGATTTTTCCAATTGGGAAGCGCCAATCCCTGATTTTCTTGATGTGCAAAAACGGGTAACGGCTTTTGATGCAGCAAAACAGCAGGCTGAAAAAAGTAGAATAGAACTGGGTCAAAAAATCATTGAAAAATTAACTACTCAATTGCCGGCAATCAGCGCATGGCAAGCACTATGTGAAACTGAACCTAAGGTATTGATTCATGCTGACCCTAAGCTGAGTAATTATTTGTTTACCCAAGATGGTAAAAAAGTGAGGGCACTTATTGATTGGGATACGATTCAGTTGGGTTGTGTGTATTATGATTATGCCGATATGGTTCGGTCATTTTGCGGAAGGGGCGAAGAGCTGAGTGCTGAAGAAGAGTTGTTTCGTTCGGATATTTTTGAAGCACTTTTGGCTTGTTTTGACGTCAATGAAGCCAAATTCTTTATTGCAGCGCGCGGGCTCATTTTAGTGCAGTCTATGCGTTTTTTAACCGACTACTTGAACAACGATATTTATTACAAAGTCAAGGACGACCTGCATAACTTAAGACGTGCAGCCAATCAGTTGAATTTAGCGCTAGAATTAGAAGCGTATTGGCTCACCACTCGTAGGCCAACTCAGTAAGCCATTTACCCTGACAACGCAAGGTTTGTTCGATGAGGTCGCGGACACATGTTTTACCACCCAGAAATGGGCTTTGATAGTGTACATTAGTTTTCACATCGCTGACAGCATCTTGTGGACAAGCAGATAAACCGGCTTTTTTCAGTACTGGAATATCTGGAATGTCATCACCCATATAGGCAATTTCTTGATCAGAAAGGTTGTATTGTGCTTTAATGGATTCGTAGCGCTCCATTTTATTGTGTGCGCCTAAAAAAACATCGTGTACACCAAGACCCATCAGGCGCTTTTTTACTTCCGGAGAAGAACCGCCCGTGATGCAAAATATTTTATAACCCATCTTGACAGCATACTGAACAGCGTAACCGTCTTTGGAATTCAGTGCTCTTACAATTTCATCGTTGATGAGGTAGACTTTTCCATCGGTAAATACGCCATCTACATCAAAAATAAAGGTGCTGATGTGATTGAGTCTTTGTTTGTAACTAAGCATTTTTAAATAGATCTTGAATGCGTTGTGTAAGTTGGTTATATACCTCGAGTTGCTGACCGCTCAGTTGTTTGCGGTGACGCTCAAGGGTATTTTGATCGTGTCTGAGGGCTGGGCCCGTTTGCGCTTTTTCTGGGCCTAGCAAAATAGCTTTTGCGATGGTTTCATTTAAAAGCGGATATACCGGTGTGAAATCGAGTTGCGCAGCGGCTAAAATTTTACTTGCTTCTAGTAGCATGAGATTGCCGAAATTATTGACAAAAACACCGGCTAGATGATATTGGGCGCGTTGGGCCGAACCACAAGCTTGAAATTGAGCCCCTAATTGGTTTAAATAGGCGGTGATGCGTTGGAGTACGAAGTCATTTTTTCCTTCAATCATGAAAGGAATATCTGAAACCAGTAGGTCTCGGTTGGTCGAAATACTTTGGTAAGGGTAACAAACACCTAAGTTTTCGTGGGCAAACAATTTGATGCTTGGACTACCCGCAGTATACGCTGCAAACTGTTGAGGGCTCAGTTGACTAATTACTTCGGGCAAAGCATCGTCTGAAACGCAAAGCAAAATGAGGTCTGCTTTGAGTGCTGAAATGCTGTTTACTGCCTTTGTATTGTATTTGAGCGCGAGTGCTTCCGCTTTTTGCTGATTTCGGGCATAAATTCCGCCTATTGAAATTTGCGCATCATGGGATAGCCGTAGCAACGTTTGTGCAACCCTTCCGGATCCGATGACTGCAATTTGTATAGGATGCATTTATTGACCGTGACACTGTTTGAACTTCTTGCCACTTCCACAAGGGCAAGGATCATTGCGTCCGATTTTTGGATCGGCAACAATTGGCTGTTGTTTTTCACGTTGTGGCATCGAGTTGGCAATGGCTTGCTCATAGCCTTCACGACCTTCAAAAGCTGGTGGTGTTGTGCTGCTTGTTGCCGAAAGTTGCGCTTTCTCGTAGTTATTTTGGTGGTCTTCTTTGTTGGTACTTTCGATCTGTTGTTCGATAGGCACATCCATTTTCATGAGCAGTTCAAGCGCTTCTTCATTCAAACGATTCAGCATTGAACGGAAGAGCTCATATGACTCGAGTTTGTAGATA
>CAZPWB010000069.1:0-9968 GCA_964590425.1 uncultured Lishizhenia sp.
TGTGTACAATATATTTGCACGAAGATCACAAACTTGCTCTCAATGATATTGAGCATCAATATGGGTTCAGAATGAATCCGTAAGTGTGGTCCGGCAAAAAGTAAGCCTAATAATATATAAGCTACAATTTGACGTTTATTATAGTAAGAACCTGATGGTTTTTTAGCAAAGATCCAAACGCGTTTACCTTTCTCATTAACTGTGGCAATCCGGTCTCGGAAGGCTTCATCATGTTCATCCATGGTTACCTGCTTTATTTTTCTATAATATCACCCTGCGCAGCTTTCCCTGTTGTTTCTGGAAGAGAGAGCACATATGACGCTACTTGTTGAATCTGAACTGGGTTAAATTTAGAAGAGTGCTCCGGCATGCCATTAGCGGTTCCATATTTCACGGTCTTGAATACATCTTTGATATCAAAACCGTATATCCAAGATTTATCAGTGAGGTTAGGGCCAATTTCACCTTGACCTTTTGCTAAGTGACAGGCCACGCAATTGCTCGCAAATAGGCTTGCTCCGGCAGCTAAATCAGTTCCACTTGTTAATGCCGTTACTGTGTTTTCATCGACATTCATGGCCATCTTATTCAAGTAGGCTTGCACTTCTTTTTCTGCCAGTTTCATTTCTTTATCATAAGCCTTGATTTGAAGGTCTGAAGTGCCTAGAATATGATAGTTGAAGAGGTAAATGAACGCAAAAACAATGGTAGCATAAAAACCCCAAACCCACCACGGTGGTAAATTGTTATCAAGTTCTTGGATGCCATCGTATTCGTGCTCTAATAGAATTTTATATTCTTCTTCAATTGGAACAGCGTCTGTGAGCACTTGATTCACTTTTTGAAAAGATGAGACCATTGGCACAACTTCTTCTTTTTGCGCCTTAGGTTTGATCATCGCAATCATCTGTGTAAAGAGGTGTCGTAAATACAGCACGACAACAAGTAAGATGATGTCAATCACCAAAATTGCCAAAAGATCTGTTGTTTCTACTAAAAGCCATGGGCCATCTTTTGCGCCTTCGCCAGGCCCCATGTAATTGAGTGCATAACTTTGGTTGGTCCAAAAAAGAGCTCCTGTAGAGATAATTAAGATCAAAAGCTTTGATTGCGAACTCATTTCTTTCAATTTATTTTTAAAGTAGTCGGACTTCATGAGTGTCATGAGTGTTCCCGCCATAACAATAACCGCAAAAATCAAAATAATCGTGAGTACCATCAACCAATTAAAAATGGATAGATTTCCTTTGTAATCAGTTGACAGTACCGGCTTTGCAAGTGCTGTTGTGTCAGACACAACTGTTGTTTCAATAGCCCAGGCAGTAGTTTGTATTAAAAACAAAACGACTGCAAAGAAGGGTTTCATGCTAAGCGTTTTCATAGGTGTTTATTTTTGATGTTTGTATCTTCTTGTTCAAATTCGAGTGGTAAGGCACTCATTTCCGTAACTCTTGATTTGGACATTTTCCAGACATAAAGCAAAACAATTGCAAAGAAGAGTGTGAAAAGTACCAGCGAGAAAAGAGGATAAATCTCGATATCCAGCATGCTTGTGAGGTTGTGTTTGATAAAGCGTAGCATCTAGATTTATTTTTGAGTTTTTACCGTAATATCTACTCCTAAACGCTGCAAGTAAGCAATCAAAGCAGTGATTTCTTTTTGCTCGATATCTTGAATAAGGCTTGCCTGATTCACGCCTGTCAATGCTTGTTTTGGCGTTGTATTTACAATATCAAGAGCAATTTCATGTGCTTGTTTTTTAAGGTCGGCAACAGCTTTTTGATCATACCCTTTTGCATATGGAACACCTAGTGTTTGCATCGCTCTGATTTTCTTGGCTGTTAAACTGAGATCAAGATTATCTTCACGTAGCCAGGCATATGCCGGCATAATGGATCCTGGTGAAACATCTTTTGGCGCTATTAAGTGTTGGTAATGCCAAAAGTTTGATTTTCGAATTTTGGTATTGCCACCTTCTCGGGCTAAGTCAGGTCCGGTTCTTTTCGAACCCCATTGGAAGGGATGGTCATAGACAAATTCGCCCGATTTAGAATATTCTCCGTAGCGAGCTGTTTCAAAGCGGAGTGGTCTAACAAGCTGAGAGTGACAGTTGTAGCAACCTTCACGAGTATAGATGTCGCGACCCTCTAATTCTAACGGCGTGTAGGGCTTCACACTTGCAATTTTTGGAATATTGGATTCGACAATCATAGTAGGAATAATTTCAACGATTCCGCCAATCGCAACTACGACTAAGCTTAGGATCATAAATTGAATCGGTTTGCGCTCAATCACTTTGTGCCAGTATTCACCTTTTTCTTGGTGCTGCAACTCTTTAGTAACAACGACTTCTGTTGCTTCATTGCTCAGTAAAGCGCCAGATTTTGCTGTTTTCACAAGATTATAGAACATCATGATCGCTCCAATTAAATAGAGGGTGCCACCCAGTGATCTGAGGTAGTAATAAGGTTTTAATTGGGTAACTGTCTTCAGAAAATCTGCATTTTGCAGCGTGCCATCCGGGTTGAAATCTTGCCACATGAGCCCTTGCATGAATCCGGCAATATACATTGGGATGGCATATAGAAGAATTCCCAAAGTAGCTATCCAGAAATGTTGATTTGCCAATTTCTTAGAATAGAGTTCGGTGCGGTAAAGTCTAGGGAACAACCAGTAGAGCATACCAAAGGTGAACATGCCGTTCCAACCCAAGCCACCAATATGAACGTGAGCAATGGTCCAATCTGTAAAGTGAGAAATGACATTTACATTCTTCAAAGAAAGTAAAGGACCTTCAAAGGTTGACATTCCATAAGCAGTAAGTGCAACCACCATGAATTTGAGCATGACATCATCTCGAACTTTGTCCCAAACGCCGCGCAAAGTGAGTAGGCCATTGAGCATACCACCCCAAGATGGCGCAATGAGCATGACAGAGAATACAACGCCTAAACTTTGAGCCCAATCTGGTAAAGTTGAATAAAGTAAATGGTGAGGTCCAGCCCAGATGTACAAGAAAATGAGCGCCCAGAAGTGAATAATGGATAATCTGTAAGAGTAAACTGGTCGGTTTGCGGCTTTCGGTACGAAATAATACATCAGACCTAAGTAGGGTGTGGTTAAAAAGAAGGCCACAGCGTTGTGACCATACCACCATTGTACGAGCGCATCTTGAACACCAGCATACCAAGAGTAACTTTTTAAGAAAGAAACTGGTAGTTCAAATGAGTTGAAAATATGTAGCATGGCAACGGTTACAAACGTGGCAATGAAAAACCAAATGGCTACATACAAATGTTGAACTCGGCGCACCAAGATGGTCGCAAACATGTTCCAACCCCAAACGACCCACATAAGGGCTATCGCTATATCAATTGGCCATTCAAGCTCGGCATATTCTTTTGAAGTAGTAATGCCGAAAGGCAAGGTCAGGACTGCAGATAAAATGATCAATTGCCAACCCCAAAAATGCAGATAACTCAGTTTGTCGCTCCACATTCTCGTTTTTAAAAGACGCTGTAGGGAATAGTAAACGCCCGTAAAAATACCGTTTCCTACAAAGGCAAAAATGACCGCATTGGTGTGTAGCGGACGAATTCTTCCGAAAGAAACCCATTTAAAACCGAGGTAATCATTGAAAAAATCTGGGAAGGCCAATTGTAGTGCTGCAATCAGCCCAACTAACATGCCTGTTACCCCCCAAATGACAGTAGCATACGCAAAATTGCGCACGATTTTGTTGTCATAACTGAACTTTTCTGCTTCCATATTTATACATCTTTAGTTGTTGGTTCGTCTTCAAAGAGAATGCGTACAGACGGCCCGTAGTCGTCATCGAATTGCCCATTTTTAGTAGCCCAGAAGAAAAACCCGAGAAAAAATGCCGCAATGACAAGACTAATTGTGAGCATAAGGTATACGATTCCCATAGTGCAAATTTCACGATGAAAAGCGGCAAGAAGAATGACACGCGTTTTTGAAAAAAACTGATTTATATCAGCTTTTGAACAGCCTTCTGAATTTGAGTTGAACCAAGATAGTGCTCAAGGCGACAATTGTTATAGAACTGACAGGCATGAATATCGCTGCAAATAAAGGGGTGAGCTGCCCTGTGACGGCAAAACTGAGGCCGAAAATATTATAGCTCAAGGAAAATGCCAGACAAATTTGCAAAACGCGTTTGGCATAACGACCCAAACGGACAAGCTCGGGAAGTTTGTTTAAATATTTGGCATCAAGTATGGCGTCAGAGCTTGGCGTAAATCGAAACATATCTTCAGATAAGGCAATACCCACCTCGGCTAAGCCAAGTGCGCCAACATCATTGAGTCCGTCACCAATAAAGAGTATTTTTTTTCCTTCTTGCTGCCATTTTTGAATCATTTGCGCTTTGTCTTGAGGTTTCAGGTTGAAATGCAGGTTTTCACTTTTAAACCCTAAGTCAATGAGCATTGGTGCATCAAGATTTTGATCTCCAGAGAGTACAAAGCAATGATTCGCTTGAAATTGCTTTAATATGCGTTGAATGGCTACTGCTCTCCATGAACTTTTGAAAACGAGCTGTGCCTTTTTGTCGTTGTGTTTTAAATAGAGCTCGTTGCCTATGTTTTCACCTAATCCAGTAAAATGTGCTGAACCTAATTGATAGCTTTCTCCGCCAATAACACCGGTCATGCCTTCTCCTTTTGTTTCGGTAATATGCTCAAGGTCAATACCTTGAATGTTTTCATTTTGAGCCGCAAATGCTCTTGAAAAAGGGTGTGTCGAATGTCGGGCTAAATTTACAAGGATAGCAAAAGACCGCTCGTCTAGATCGTTGTATTTGAAATCTATCTGATAACTGTTAGGATCAGTGAGCGTACCAGTTTTGTCTAATACAATGGTATCAATGGCTGTAAGTGCCTCGACCACCGTTACATTTTTTAAGTATAAGCCCGATTTGCCAAGTGCTCTTAAAGTATTGCCTAATGTAAAAGGTGCTGAAAGCGCAAGGGCACAAGGGCAAGCAACGATGAGAACTGAAACGACAACTTTAAAAATGAGCGCAGTATCTATGAAATACCAAGCCAAGCCGCTTCCGAGCGCAATTAGCAGTAAAACCACCAAAAAGTACTGGGCAATTCTATCTTGGTAACGAATGAGTTGATTGCTTGGAATTTTGTTTCTGGTTTCATTCCATAATTGTGTTAAGTGGCTCCGGTCGGTGAGTGCTTTTACTTCTAGTTGAGCCGCAAGCCCTTGAATTTGCCCACCAGCATAAACCAAATCACCTTTAAAAATACGGGTTGGTATTGCTTCGCCTGTTACAAAGCTGTAATCGACGTAAGCCTCTTCACTCATTAAAAAGCTATCACAAGGAATGATTTCTTCATTTCTAATGAGCATGATATCACCCACAACTAATTGCTCTACGCTCACAATTTTTTTAACTTGACCTTCCATGCGTTGAACTGCAACCGGAAAAAAACTTCTGTAGTCTCGATCGAAAGCCAGTGATGAATAGGTCAGGCTTTGAAACCATTTTCCGATCAATAAAAAAAAGATAAAGCCCGAAAAACTATCCATGTAACCGGCACCTTCCCATGAGAAAATCTGAATCAGACTCTGTAAATAAAGGGCAATGATACCGATAGTGATAGGGACATCGAGATTGATAACTTTAGAACGCAAGGCCTTAAATGCCGAAATAAAGTAGTCTTTGGCTGAAAACAGCAGCACCGGGATACTCACCATAAAGCTCAGTACAGAAGTAAAGTTTCGGAAGTTCGGGTTGTCTTGTCCTAAGCCAAAATATTCAGGGGTGCTCCAAAGCATAATAGATCCGAAGGCAAAGCCCGAAATGCCAAGCTGGATTAAAAAGGTATATTTTCTTTTTTTGCTTTTACCCTCGACCCTACTAAAGTCTGCTTCATAACCAATGTATTGGAGGAGCGTAGCGAGTTCAGAAAAAGGCAGCTCGGGTGAAAAGGTAATTGCAGCCACTTTTCTAGCAAAATGCACCTGAACTTGGCGCACTCGAGGTTCAATTTTATGAAGGTTTTCTAATAAATATATACAAGATGAACAATGAATACTCGGCAGTGATAAGGTGACCTTGATTTGCTGGTCATTTTTAAACTGAATAAATCTATCTTGGATTTCTGGAAGATCTAAAAAAGCAAATTGATCTGCGCGTTCTTTTCTTGGCTTGGTGCCAGCCATTGGTTCATAGCTGTAGAATGATCCAAGATCATTTTGTTGAAGTATCTGATATACGTTTGCGCAACCATTACAGCAAAATTCGTGCTCAGCTTGTTTGATTGGTCTGAGCGGAAGTTGATCCCCACAATGGTAACAATGCTGCTGGCTCAAATTGTTGTTGAAAATAAGGGTTTATTAGATTGATGCCCATGTAAATCGAGGTCAAAGGCCATGCAAACATTGCGCACAAAGGCATAGCCTAAAGGCAAAATTTGCAGGCTTTCTTGATTACGAACAACAAGACCATCCTTTTCTAGTTCCTGAAGTCTAGAAATAATTGGTTCATAAAAGCCATTTACGAGCAGGTTTTGATCCCATTTGGTTTTGAAATGACACATGAGGTCAAGGATGTGTCTTCGTATGAGAAGTTCTTCTTCATTTAAAATGTGACCTCTAAAAATAGCTAATTCCCCGGCTGCAATCTGGGCTTGATATGCTTCCACACTTTTTTCATTTTGTGCAAAGGCCTGCCAAGCATCTGAAATTGCAGACATGCCCAAGCCAATCATCAGATCCGTCTGACGTTGTGTATAACCCATAAAATTGCGGTGCAATTGTTTCTTTTGAAAAGCAGCTGCTAACGCGTCGCCTGGCAGCGCAAAGTGATCCATTCCGATGGCAAGATAACCAGCATCTAGCAGTAATTCATAAGCCATTTCGTAAAGCGCGCGTTTTTGGACATCTTTTGGCAAATTGTTTTCATCGTAACCTCTTTGGCCTGTGCCTTTTACCCAAGGAACATGGGCATAACCATAAAGTGCAATCCGTTCGGGCTTCAGCGCAATGGTTTGTTCAATGGTGGCCTTAAAACCCTCTAAATTTTGAAAGGGTAAGCCATAGACTAAATCATGATTGACACTGTTATAACCAATGGTTTTTGCCAACAAATGAACGGCCTGAACTTGCTCAAAGGATTGAACTCTGTTAATAGCGCTTTGAACTTTTGGATCGTAATCTTGAATGCCAAAGGAAACCCTCCGAAAGCCAAGCTCATAGAGTGTGTGCAGTTGATTCTCGGAAGTTGAATTAGGATGCGCTTCAAAGCTGAGGTCACAGTTTTCAGGGTCGATCTTTTGGTGCTGAAGCAAACCTGTAATCAGTTTTTTTAAGGCCTCGGGCGCAAAGAATGTTGGTGTTCCGCCACCTAGATGTAATTCTACAATTTGCGTATTAGGTTGTAGCTTGTTTTGATACATTTCCCACTCCTGAAGTACCGTTTCAATGTAAGGTAGTTCAACAGCATGGTTTTTTGTAATGCGCTTATGGCAGCCACAAAAAGTGCAAAGAGACTCACAAAAGGGCAGGTGAATGTAAAGCCCAAGGGTAGCTTGTTCTTTTTGTGCTTGTTGCTGAACCAAGCTTTTAAGCCATTTATCTGCTGGCATATTGTTGTCTTTCCAAAACGGAACGGTTGGATACGAGGTATAGCGCGGACCAGGTACGTTGTATTTTCGGATGAGCTCTAACGCATTCATGATGCAAAATTGCAAGAGAAAATGCTGCAAAAAAATGACGTTGGTCAGCTTTCTCAATTCCGCTATTTTCTTTACATTTGGTATGCAATTCAGCCCAATGCTCAATAAGTCTCATAAGCATGTTACCTGCCAGACCTGTACCGGTCGTCATTCATCATTACTGAATCATTTCGATACAGCAGAAATCGATCATTTGAACGCACACAAAGCTTGTAATTATTACAAAAAACACCAAGCACTTTTCTTAGAAGGATCTTTTCCAAGAGGGGTCTTTTGTATCAATCAAGGCAAGGTTAAAATCTTTAAACGCGGCGATGAAGGCAAAGAACAAATCATTCATATTGCCAAAGCAGGAGAAATGGTGGGTTTTAGAGCCATGTTCACAGAAGAAGCCTATAAAGTTTGCGCAGAAACCCTTGAAGAAAGCAACATTTGTTTTATTGGTAAAGAAGATTTTCTAAACCTCATGGATACCAATCCGGTTCTTAGAAACGGCATCATCAAAGAGCTCTCGTTAGAACTCGCTGATCGCGCCGATTTCATCACCAATATGGCCCAAAAATCTGTGCGTGAGCGTTTGGCCTTTACGATGCTCATCCTAATGGACGTCTTTGAACAAGAGCCCATTAACCTGAGCCGCGAAGATCTCGCTAATTTTGTAGGTACAGCAACCGAAACGCTCATCCGTTTACTCAAAGACTTCAAAGAAGAGGGGATCATTGAGGTACAAACACGCAAAATCAAAGTTCTTGATAAACAGCGATTGTTGCATCTGTCTGGAAAATAATAATTGAGTTGTCGTTCTTTTTCAAAAAATCAGAACATCAAACATCCAAAATTTCCAACATCAATTTTAAAGACTTCTGACTGCTTATTTCTTTTGCTGACTCATGACCAGTGCTGCAAAATTTTCAAGCAAAATATTTCCGTAATTCCCAGAAACTTCCGGATGAAACTGCACACCATAATGAAGTTTATCGTTGTGTTTCATGGCTTCATTGATACAAGCGTCAGAGCAGGCTAGTAAATCAAAGTTTTTTGGAACGGAAATGTGTTCGCAGTGGTCTTCTTGCATTTCAAAAACATCTGGAAGGCGTTCAAACAACAAATCATCTTTAATGACTTCAATTTCTTGAAAGTCTCGGTCCTCTTTCATTCTGGCAACCCGAGCACCATGTAATAAACCCATTATTTGATGACCAAAGCAAATACCTAAAATGGGTCTGTTTTCATCAAGTATCCAGCGAAAAGTATCGAGATAAGGCTGAGGGTCAATTTCAGTAAGTAAAATGGGCGCACCTGAGATCACAATTCCTTCAAAAGGCTTTAAATCTGTTTGTTTAAGGTCTAAAAATGGAATGATTTGAACATCGATGTATTCTTCGATTTGGTAAGCAATCGCTGGCGTTTTTTGGCTTCCGCAATCAATTACAGCAATCATTATTGGTGTTTTTTAAAGACACAGGTTATGGCTCTGTGGTCACTAGGGGTCTTTTTCTGAATTTTAAAATCAGCGACATATAGTTGTGGGCCATAGAAAAGATAATCTATGCGACCAGCAGGTAGGCGGCCAACATAGGTGGTGCCGAGGCCCCAACCACAAGATCTGTAAGCATCTTGCAAGAAAAGCTGGAACTGATTGTATGTATATGACATCGGGGTGTCGTTGAAGTCTCCGCAAACAATCACTGGATACGGAGAAGTTTTAAAATGCTCGACAACCCTGCGGGCTTGCTCGGCGCGTTTTTCAAATGCTACGCGCAATTTTCGGTAAACCGCAAGGGCGCCTTTTTTGCTCCCGTAGGTTTTCACTTCTTCACCTTCAATATGAGGGTCTGCGTTGAGTCGAATGGATTGCAAATGAACGTTGTAAACCCTAAAGGTGTCTTGGTTTTTGACGATGTCGGCAAAAATGCAGTAGTTGAAGTCGTGTGCGCCTTGCGACTCAAACATGACATCGCCACGTGCAATCATGGGATACTTAGAGAAAAGAGCAATGCCATAGTTTTCGCGGGTTGCTCTTTTGTGGGCGCTTCTTTCGTGGTAATCTTTGGTTTGCAACACTGCATTTAAGGAGTCCATGATTTCAAAACGCGTGGGCTTGTCTTGTCTGTAAAATTCTTGCAAACACAGGACATCGGGTTGTTCGTTGCGGATATAAGCAAATATTTCGTTGCGAGACTTTAAAGCTTCGTCAAAGTCAGGGTTGAAAAGGTCAAACAACCTGACGTTGTAGGTGAGTACTTTAAGACC
>CAZPWB010000070.1:0-9392 GCA_964590425.1 uncultured Lishizhenia sp.
ACGTATCGCGATTTACGCCAAAAAACTTTACAAATCTGACCTGCTCATACTCGAAGCTTTGCTTTCAGGTATTCAAGAAAAAGGTTGGACTGCCGTGCTCGAATTGGAACTATCTCATATGCTACAAAGTAAGTTTCAATATCCAGCTAATCCGCACACCTTTGAAACGTACCAAGACCTCAAACAAGGCTTTGACTTACTAATTAGTTTGGGTGGCGATGGCACATTTTTGAAGTCGGTTTCATTTATCCGTGATTCAGGTGTTCCAATTTTAGGTATCAATACTGGGCGTTTGGGATTCCTTTCTAATATTGCCAAAACCCAAATCCAACAAACCCTAGACCGTTTTGAAAAAGGTCAGTTTGAATTTCAAAAGCGCTCCTTATTGCGCGTAGAAACTGACGACCAACTCTTCGGTGATGAAAATTTTGCACTCAACGAGCTTACCCTTCAAAAGAAAGATACGTCTTCGATGGTGAAGGTGCATGCCTACCTCGACGACAAATACTTAAATACATATTGGGCCGATGGCCTGATTGTTTCGACGCCGACAGGTTCAACTGCCTACAGTTTGAGCTGTGGTGGGCCAATTATTACACCAGGTTGTCAGGTACACATGTTAACGCCTATCGCTGCACACAATCTCAATGTGCGCCCAGTTGTTGTTCCCGACCACATGCCGATTTCCTTACAAATTGAAGGCCGAGACCGCTCCTATTTACTATCTCTTGACGGACATTCGCGTCAGATCAAGCAAGGAGAAAAAGTGAAAATTACCAAAGCCGAATTCATGATCAATGTTGTCAAATTTGAAGACAACAACTTTTTAGACACCATCCGCAATAAAATGTTGTGGGGCAGTGATACACGTAACGATTTATAACCAAACCATGAGAAAACAAATCTATCTAATCCTACTCGGGAGCTTTACTCTCCATGCGCAAGCACAAGATGCACAAGTTAAAAACCGTATTGACTCCGTTAGTTATTTGGCGGGTCAAAACATTGCACAAAGCATACTTAAAGATTTTCCTGAGGCCAATGTCAATTTATTAGTGCAAGGTCTCAGCGATGCGCTGCTTCAAAGACCAAGTGTCTTACAAGATCCAGACAACAAATGCGTCATGACTTATTTTCAAGAAAAAATGGGTGCTATTCAGCAAGCCGAACAAGCTGTCGATGAGGCGGCCTTGGCCCAAGAAATCGAAGCCGCGCGCATCAACCGTGAAAAAGGAGAAGCCTTCTTACTTGAAAATGCCAAGAAAAATGGAATAAAAGTAACAGCTAGTGGCTTACAGTACGAAGTCCTCAAAAAAGGTCGTGGCGAAAATCCAAAGGCTAGTTCTACTGTTAAAGTACATTACACCGGGACCACTATTAACGGTGAAATATTTGACAGTTCCTTAGAACGCAATGAACCCATTTCCTTTCCTTTGAATGCAGTGATTCCTGGATGGACAGAAGGGGTACAGTTGATGAATGTAGGCGCTAAATACCGCTTTTATATTCCGCAAGAATTGGCTTATGGTCAAAATTCACCCACTGCCTTGATTCCTCCTTATTCTGTCCTTATCTTTGAGGTTCAATTATTAGATATCGAAAAATAACACCATGAGAAAATTAATTTTTGCACTCTTATTTTTACCATTATCAGTTCTCGTTAATGCCCAACGTGCCACAGAAATGGCCGATGGCATCTATGCACGATTTACAACCAATAAAGGTGTCATTGTTTGTCTGCTTGAATATAAAAAAGTACCCATGACCGTAGGTAACTTTGTAGGCCTTGCTGAAGGAAAACATAAAGTCAACGATAAAGTCATTGACAAGCCTTTTTTCGATGGTTTACTATTTCATAGGGTCATAGCAGATTTCATGATTCAAGGTGGTGACCCACTAGGTAATGGCTCCGGAGACCCTGGTTATAAGTTTTATGATGAAATTGACCCAACGCTCAAGCACAGCGGTCCGGGTATTTTATCAATGGCCAATTCAGGACCAAATACTAACGGTTCTCAATTCTTTATTACGCACAAAGAAACACCTTGGCTCGATGGCAAGCATACTGTATTTGGTCACGTTGTATTGGGGCAGGAAGTTGTCAATGCAATTGCTCAGAACGACACCATGAAAAAGGTAGATATTATTCGTGTAGGTAGAGAAGCACAAAAATGGAATGCGCAAGCAGCCTTTGATGAGGTTTATGTTGCCAAAAAAGCACTAGAAGCAGCACTCGAGGCAGAAATGGCCAAAGTTGCGGCTATGCCACAAGAAGAATACAAGGCTTTTATGTTCAAAGAAGTTCAGCAAAAGTATCCGAATGCGGTTCAAAGTGAAACTGGTTTAGTTTACGTTATCCTGGACAAAGGTGCTGGTGCTAAGGTTGAGCAAGGTAAAAAAGTAAGCTTACATTATACAGGTACTTTTAGACGTGATGGCAAGAAATTCGATTCATCCAAAGACCGCAATGTGCCGCTTGAATTTGAATACAAAGTGCAACGCATGATTCCAGGTTTTGAAGAGGGCATCACTTACATTCAAGAAGGAGGCAAGATTTTGCTTTTCATTCCGTATTACAACGCTTATGGCAAACAGGGCCGTCCTGGTGCTATTCCGCCATATTCAGACCTCGTATTCGAAATAGAATTATTGAAGGCTGCAGCCGAACCACATGATCACCCACACGGTGAACATGACGGACACCAGCATTAATTGAAAAACAATCATAAAAAAACCCTGATGTCATCAGGGTTTTTTTATGCGTTTAATTTGTGAAAACATAGTGTAAAATATTTGCACCCATTTGTAGCGCTTGCTTGCGTTTTTCAGGTGGGTCGTTATGGACTTGAGGGTCTTCCCAGCCGTCTGAAAGATCGGTCTCGTAGGTATAAAGACAAACCAGGCGCCCATCGATGATGATACCAAAGGCTTGTGGCTTTTTACCATCGTGTTCATGGATTTTTGGCAGTCCGTTAGGAAAGGAATAACGCGTTTTAAAAATGGGGTGATCCGACGGCAGCTCTGCAAGTGTGTATTCAGGGAATACCTTTTTGAGTTCAGCCCTTACGAAGCCATCCATGCCGTAGTTGTCATCGATATGTAGAAAGCCGCCAGCCATCAGGTAATTGCGCAGATTTTGCGCCTCAGCCTTTGAAAAAACGACATTTCCATGGCCTGTCATGTGAATAAACGGATACTGCATGATGTCTTTGCTACCCACCTCGACATACGGAACCTCCTTAGAAATTTTGGTGTGTAATTCTGAATTACAAAAAGCAATGAGATTGGGCAACGCAGTTGGATTGGCGTAGTAGTCGCCACCACCATGATATTTCAAGACGGCCAATTGATACGTAGATTGCGCTACCAAATAGGGGCTCAATAGGATGCTGAAAATAAAAAGTAAATTCTTCATGAGCGACGTTTGAAATAAAATACTTGATCTGTGCCAAAATAATGAGATTTCACGGGTATTTTGTTAAGAACAGGTGCTTTTACTCCCTGTTCAAATTTGAGGTCTCCGACTAAAACAAACGCTTCGTCCCAAACGTTGTCAATGATGAAATACTGCAAGGTCCTGCTGCCGCCTTCAACCATGACCGAATGAATACCGCGTTTGTAAAGCTCTTCCAGGATCAATTTCGTAGAAGTTTCTTTGATTTTGATCCATTCAATGCCATCTATTTGGTCGTTTTTGATCCGATTGAAAATAAGAGTGGGTGCCGCCTCTGAAAATAAACTGAGGTCGTTCTTCACTTGAAGTTGGCTATCAATTAGGATGCGAATCGGGTTTTGCCCGGCGACATCACGAACGGTTAAAGAGGGGTTGTCATTGAGGGCGGTGTGTTTACCGACCAAAATGCTCATTTCTTGGCTACGCCAATGGTGAACAAGCGCCCGAGCTTCTTCGCCGGTAATCCAGTTGATACCTTTTTCGTTGTCTCCGCGCAGTTTGTCTAAAAAGCCATCTTTGGTCTGGGCCCACTTGAGTGTGACATAAGGGCGCTGCTTTTCATGAAAACTAAAGAATCGTTTATTGAGTTCGCGCGCTGCATCCTCAAGGACGCCAACAGTGACCTGAATACCCGCTTTTTGAAGCCTTTCAATACCTTTTCCGGCAACCTTGGGGTTGGGGTCTTTGGTAGCAATAACGACATGAGCCACTTTTTTCTCGATGAGTAAGTTGCTGCAAGGTGGTGTTTTTCCAAAATGTGCACAGGGCTCAAGGCTGACATAAGCGGTTGCACCCTCAATTGCTGCAGCATCTTGAACCGATGCTATAGCATTTACTTCTGCATGTGCTTCACCAAATTTTTGATGATATCCTTCGCCAATGATGAGTCCGTTTTTCACGAGTATACAACCAACCATCGGGTTAGGGGCAACAGCAATACCACCCAACCGAGCGAGGTCTAAACAGCGATGCATAAAATCTTCGTGGCGCATAGTCAAAGTTAAGCAATTCAACTTGAAGCGAGGATCAATCGAAAAGTTAAATTGATTCGGGCTGCTTTTAAATCTTTGACTTTCGGCAACTGGTGCTTCCAATGATGTTGTAAAGCACCATGCATATGCAAGAGGCTCCCCTGCGTTAACTTCAGTTTGATCTTCTTTTTACTTTCCATATGTCGGAGTTCAAAATTTCGCTCGGCTCCAAGGCTTAAAGAGGCGATACTCGGATTTTTACCTAAGCTTCTTTCGTTGTCAGCATGCCAACCATTTGAATCCTGACCATCTCGGTAATAATTGATCAGTAAGGCATTGTAATGACAACCTGTTGTGGCTTCTATTTGAAGACGTAAGTCGTCTAAAAATTTTGGAAATGGATTGTTAATAAGTGTTTGTCCGGAATAGCCATAATTTTCCCCATTCAAAGAGAAGTAGGCCTCGAGTCTTGGTACTTTCACGTGTTTTCCGAAAATAACAATCTCATTTTCTTGAAATGGAAGATCTGTTAAAATTCTTTGATATAAATTGCTTGCGCTCTCTTGGTCTAAGAAATTCGGAAAAAAATCGAGCTGACCGTCTTCAATAACGAGCGCATGAGAGCTTGAATTTTCGTAGTCGCTAAACATTCCTATTTTTGTAGCTTAAAAGTACAACATGCATTTCATTGAATCTTTATTTGATCTCAAAACTGGCGATTTAAGCAAAGTAGTTTTTGGTTTTATTACCAACGTCATCTTGGCTATTGTCATTACGGTTGTAGGTTTTTGGCTAACAGGTATCCTAACGCGCTTTGTCAATCGCATGCTTCAAAAAAGTGACACTGATGCTGGCTTGACCTCGTTTTTGTCGAGTTTTCTATCGATGGCGTTAAAGATAATGGTAGTCATTACCGCAATTACGCAATTGGGTGTTCAGATGACTTCATTTCTTACCTTGCTCGGTGCAGCCGGCATAGCCGTTGGTATGGCTTTTTCCGGAACGCTTTCCAATTTTGCTGGCGGAATCATGATTCTCGTATTGAAGCCTTTTAAAGTGGGTGATGAAATCAAGGCGCTTGGCGAACAAGGCACTATTTCAGAAATACAAATCTTCAATACCTATCTACGTACGGTCGACAACAAAACAGTCATTTTTCCAAATGGCCCCTTAGCCAATGGTAGTATAGTTAATTATACCAAAGAAAAGAACCGACGCATTGAATGGACCTTTCATTTTGATGTTAGCGTTAAGTTTTCAGAAGTACAGCAAACTATTTTAGCAATCCTGATTGCAGAGAAGGCTATTTTAAATAAGCCTGAACCATTCGTAGGAATCCAACAAATGACTGAAAATGGCTTAGAAGTAAAAGTCAGGTGTTGGGTCAAGACAGCAGATTACGCCCAAGTCTTTTACAACACGCAACAACAAGTTTTTGAGGCACTTCAGGCTGGCGCCTATCCTTTCTTTAAAGCATAACTTATTTTCATAATTCTGTAACTGCAAACAATATTTAATTAATATTGCAGACAAGAATTATAAACTAACTATGCTACTTACTATTCTACTTTTAATTTTTACGGTCGTTGTTGTGCCTTTTATTTGCCTCAATTTTGGCTATACACCCAACGAACTCCAATACGAAATCCTACAACAAATGTCTTACACTGTAGGTATCGTCATTGCCTACTGTTTTATTGTTGGGGAGCTTTCTCGCAATAACTCTCAGGTTGATAAACTGTGGAGTATTGTACCTATTCTTTATACTTGGCAAATGACACTCTTGGCCCCCGAGCTTTCAGAAAAAATGGTGTTTATGTCCATTTTAGTGAC
The DNA here is from genome assembly GCA_964590425.1 of uncultured Lishizhenia sp. Taxonomy (GTDB): domain Bacteria; phylum Bacteroidota; class Bacteroidia; order Flavobacteriales_D; family Crocinitomicaceae; genus UBA952. The sequence continues at coordinate 6,259 of CAZPWB010000070.1, forward strand.
AATTTGGGGTGCACGCTTGACCTTTAATTTTGCTCGCCGAGGAGCCTACACTTTAAAATTCTGGGCTGGCGAAGAAGATTATCGTTGGGAAGAGTTGCGCAAAAGACCAGGCTTCAACAATAAATTTGTTTGGGCTTTATTCAATTTATTCTTCATTTCGGCCTATCAAAATGTGCTCATTTATTTGTTTACAGCCCCCATTCTAAGTGTATTAGCGTCAAACGCCGATACGTCATTGAATTATATCGACTACCTATTAGGTGTGCTCATGCTTGCAGCCATTACCATTGAATTTATTGCCGACCAACAACAATATAACTTCCAAACAGAAAAGCACCGCCGTATCAAGGCAGGCGAGCCTTTGGGTGACTACGAAAAAGGTTTTGTGTCTACGGGACTTTGGGGTATTGTTCGCCACCCTAACTATGCCATGGAGCAATCCATCTGGATTATTTTCTATTTGTTTAGTGTAAACGCCACCGGACAATGGATCAACTGGACCATCGGCGGTTGTGTTTTACTAGTGATCTTATTCAAAGGGAGCTCTGACTTCTCAGAAGAATTATCGGCTAACAAATACCCAGCCTACAAAGACTACCAAAAAGCAGTCCCAAGGTTTATTCCTGGTTTAAAGTTTGGGAAGTAATTCACTAAATGGTTAAAGCAAAAACTTAAAGACACTAAATGTCAAGGCAAAGAAAACAATGATTTGCAAGAACCATTGACCTGAGCCATGATGGCCTTTCGATTTAAGATAGAAATGATTAAGGGTTCCAAGCAAGATGCCAATTCCTAATGCAAGAAAGAGCGCGCTCCCCATTTTAATTTCTGAAAATATTTTTGATTAAAGCAGACCAAATTGCTCAAAGTGATGAGCGAAGTGTTTGGTGTGTAAACGACCCCATAGTTTAGCGTTTAGATTCCCATAGAATGGATGCAAATGCGTTTGCGATGGATTTTCTTCGTAATACTCTGTAAAAGCTAAAAACGCATCGGTAAATTCATCAATGGCGGTTTCGAGTTCGTCGTTACGCAAAGGGGTAGAGGGTGTGGCGAAAGAAACTTGGACGTCTTTAGCCATCGGTTTGTCAGTTTCTAGCCAAGCTTGCATGCGCTCAATGCGGTCTTCAGCAACTTCTAATTCATAAGATCCTTTTCCGATGGACATATAGAGTGCATCTGCTAAATGTTCAACCATACGTTGTGGGCTCATGCTACCCCAAGCAGGAACTTGTTGAGCAGTGAGTTTGGAAAGTTGGGTCAGCATAGACTCCAACTCAAGCGAAAAATTTGACATATTATTTGTTTCCGATGATGATGTGAAGGCTTTTTGGCACTACCTGAACGTTGAGTTCACGACGCACTTGTTGTGGTTCGCCGTCATAGTGAGCCAAGCCGTTAGGAAGGGATATTTTTGCCTTTTTGAAAGAGATCACTTCGGCATAACTAGATTGATCTGATTTCCCGGTAAAGAATTGGAATACCATTTTGGGAATACTGAAGAATGAAAATGGCTTCAGTAAGAATAACTCAAGTTTGCCATCTGTAGCATCTGATTTTGGTGACACTTTGAAGCCATTTCCGAACTCAGAAGTATTGGCAATGGTACAAAGGACTACAGGCATTTTTTTGATTTGACCATTGGTATCAATGGAGATGTTCATGGGGTTGTAACGGAAGAATTCTTTGAATACGTGCTTGACGTAGGTCCAGAAACCACGTTTTTTATCTTGGTCAAACTTTTGGGCAATAACGGCGTCTAGGCCGTAGCCACCAACGCCAAGAAAGGGTTGATCATTAACCAAAACGGTATCCATTTGGATGTGATGATTTTGGTTAATGGTTTCAATGGCTAAGCGGATATTTCTTGGAATAGCCATATGACGCGCCAAACCGTTTCCAGAGCCAATAGGAATAACAGCTAAGCTAGTTTTAGAACCAATGAGCGCGGTACCAACTTCGTGTACTGAGCCATCGCCACCAACTGCACAAACGATGTCGATGCCTAGTTTGACTGCGTTTTTAGCGAGTTCAATGGCGTGGCCTTTGTATTGTGTGTATTGGATTTCAAAAGTAAATTGCTCATGGTTAAGATATTGGCGCACCAAAGCCGGGATGTCGTCTTTGCGACGCACACCAGAAATCGGATTAATGATGAACCAAATGCGTTTTTTCATGTACTTTTGAGCGTAGTTCTTATTCAAAGTTACAATTTTTTTCGGGATTCATTAGGAAGTTTAATCCTGAAGCAAGCCGAAACGTTCACTTTTCACCTATTTTAGCAACAAAAACAGTGCCATGAAAAAGAAAGTCGCAAGCAATCCGCTAGAAGCTAACAGACAACAACTTATTGACCTCTTAATTCACAAGTCTGCACTCAAGCAGGACGTCGCTGATGACTTAGAAGTCGTTTTTTCTGATATGCGTAAACTAATTGATTTAGAAATCAATGCGCTGAAAGAGGTAATCACTGATGAGCGGGTGCGCTTGTTTATTAAAGATAGAGGAGATCACGAATTCCATGTTTACATTGGCAGCGATGTGTTGGTCTTCAATTTGCATCATAATGTCTTTAGATTGCCAGATAGCAATCCGTTATGGGGCACCTCTTATTTCAAGAGTCAGCCAAACAATGGATACTTTGGGACTATACATATTTATAATTTCTTGGCAGAATCTTTACAGCAAAATCGCCTAGACGATCAAGGATATTTGCTTGCGCGCATTTTTGTGAATCACGAAAGACATTTTTTCATTGAAGGAAAAGGCTCTTTGGGCTACACCTTCAACGACCCACAGCACATGTTACTTAGCTCGGAAATGTTGCAACTCATTGCTCAAATGTCTTTTGCTTATGCCTTGCAATTTGACCTTTATATTCCGCCATTTGAATTCATGGACGAAGTCAGTGTAGGACAAATTTATGTAATGGGTGAGCAGCTTAAATTGCGCACTGCCAAACGTTTGGGATTTAAGATGAGTGCAGACGAGTCAGAAATTTCTTAAAAATTTGGCTGTAACTCTTGCGCTTCAAGAATTTCCTAGTATATTTGCAATCCCAAATTCGGGGATTTTGACATTTTGGCCCATTCGTCTAGTGGTTAGGACGCAAGGTTTTCATCCTTGAAACAGGA
>CAZPWB010000071.1:0-9350 GCA_964590425.1 uncultured Lishizhenia sp.
TCCTAAGGCAGCAAATTCAGTTTGTATGGCTGAAAAATAGGGTTCAAGAGAAAATGCTTCATTCGTATTCAATAAGGAGAAGTCTAGGTCCTCCGAAAAACGATCTAAACCATAGAAAATACGCAATGCTGTACCGCCATAGAATGCGGCATTCTCAAAAAAATCTGTACGCGCTAAACCTGCTAAAGTGATTTCTTGCATGATTTCGCGTAAGGCAGCAAATAACTCCTCTTCGTTTGTTGGCTGGTATTCAGCAATCCATTCCTTTATCATAATTCTTCAAGTGTTGAAATGAGCATTTGGAGACTTGACTTTTTAGGTGCATCGGGTAACCATGTTTTCATGATTGAGGTGTCTAGGTTGCGAAGCATAGTGATATCCATTCGGAGGTCCTCTAAAAGGAATAACGTAGTTTGTTTACGGCTGCGTAAATTGATGCCGGCAGTAAGAATGATTTTATCGCAGATGGCTTTTTCAGGTGTCGAAATGAGTGCTGTTTGTTCGTTAGAGATTTGAACATTTTGAATTCCAAATGCATAATAGGGTAAGGAAACCTGTTGAAAAGTGAATCTGCCGAGTGCTGTATGGTACTTTTTTGATGATTGGATACAAACCGAGCTGATTTCAAAAGTTCTTTCTGGAATGAGACCCCAATAAGACAATGCTGTTTCTAGCGAAACGTAACTCGGGCCACGCAGGTGATTGGCGATCAAAAAAGGTGCAGGCGTAGGTAATTCGGTTTGAGGCCCCGGCGCATATAATCCTCTCCGGATTGAAATGAGCTCGCCACTTTTCAGTAATTCACTAATTTTATCATTGGGGCTTTTGTATTCACCAAGAATATCCAATAGCAAGTTTCTGGATATTGGGACATTGGTGTAAGCTTTGATTTTTTTAGTGAAGTTCAAAATGTCATATTTATATACAAAAATCGGAAAAAATCCGATTATATACAATAAAAATTACATGTTGTTTATTTTGAATTTCATTCCAAACATTTTCCCAAAGCTCTTGTTTCAATTTAAAACCAACACACATGCGCAATAGCGGTTATGTATTCACGCCTTATCAAGCGCCAGAGCAGTCTGATTTTGAGCGTTTGTTTGAGATTTTTTCGGAGCTGATTGTGCATACTTCGGGGGATGTCGATGAGGCGCTGGAGTGGTTGGAGGTGCTGGACAAAGAATATGGCCTGACCAATGAAAATTACACGATGGAGGATTTCATCGAGGATTTGAAAAAGAAGGGTTACCTGCGCGAGGAGATTTTGCCTGATGGTCAGGGGCAGTTGAGTGTGACGGCCAAAACAGAACGGATTTTGCGCAAGAATGCCATGGAGCAAATTTTTGGCAATATCAGAAAGAATGGGCGAGGGCAGCACAAGTCTAAAAAAAGCGGTCAAGGCGATGAAGCAACCGGAGAGTTTAGGGATTTTCAGTTTGGCGATGCGCTCGAGCATATTTCCATTACCGAGAGCTTGAAAAATGCCCAGATCAACCATGGTGTTGGCGATTTCAGGCTTACCGAACAAGATTTAGTGGTGCAAGACACGCATCATCAGGCACAAATGAGTACGGTGCTCATGATCGATATCAGTCATAGCATGATTTTGTATGGCGAAGACCGCATCACGCCGGCTAAAAAGGTAGCCATGGCACTTGCTGAACTCATTACCACAACATATCCGAAAGACACCCTGGACGTGATTGTTTTTGGCAATGACGCTTGGCCAATCAGCATCAAAGATTTACCTTATTTGAATGTCGGGCCATATCATACCAACACGGTTGCCGGGCTTGAATTGGCAATGGATATCTTGCGCAGAAAACGCAACACCAACAAACAAATTTTCATGATCACCGATGGCAAGCCAAGTTGTTTGCGCTTACCCGATGGTCAATACTACAAGAATAGCAATGGCCTTGATCAATATATTGTAGATAAATGCTACAACATGGCGGCTCAAGCGCGCAAACTACACATTCCGATCACCACTTTTATGATTGCCCAAGACCCATACTTACAGCACTTCGTGGACGAATTCACGAAGTCCAACAAGGGTAAGGCTTTTTACACGGGCTTGAAGGGACTCGGCGAAATGATTTTTCACGACTACGAAACCAATCGTAAAAAACGCATGAATTGATATGATAGACACAACGATAAATACACTTGGCGCTTTAAAAGCAGCGGGCTACACCTCTAAAAGCATCAAAACAGAACTTCGAGACAACCTCATTGCTGCCTTGAAGTCTGGGAAGAAAACCTTTCCAGACATGCACGGCTATGAACACACCGTGATTCCGCAGCTCGAGCGTGCTATTTTGTCCAAACACAACATCAATTTGCTCGGTTTGCGTGGGCAGGGCAAGACCCGCATTGCGCGTCTCATGATTCATTTATTAGACGAATACATTCCGGTAGTGGCCGGCAGTGAAATCAACGATGATCCTTTGGCTCCGATTAGCCGTTATGCCAAGGACCTCATTGCTGAGCACCAAGACCAAACGCCGATAACTTGGTTGCACCGCTCTGAGCGCTTTTTTGAAAAACTCGCTACACCAGATGTTACAGTGGCTGACCTCATTGGCGATATCGACCCGATCAAAGCAGCCAATCTCAAACTCAACTACGCCGATGAACGCGTTTTGCATTTCGGCATGATTCCGCGTGCCCACCGTTGTTTGTTTGTCATCAATGAATTGCCCGATCTTCAGGCGCGCATTCAGGTGGCGCTCTTTAATATCTTAGAAGAAGGAGACATCCAGATCAGGGGTTTCAAGTTGCGCTTGCCACTCGACCTACAATTTATTTTCACAGCTAACCCAGAAGACTACACCAATCGTGGCAGCATCGTGACACCACTCAAGGACCGCATTGGGTCTCAGATTTTAACGCATTATGCCGCTGACGTCAATACCGCCAAGCAAATCACGGCTCAAGAAGCACAAAAACTAGATACGCGCATCTGTGAGGTGCACGTGCCCGAATTAGCCAAAGATATCTTGGAGCAAATTGCTTTTGAAGCGCGCAACAGCGAATACATCGATGCCAAAAGTGGCGTGAGCGCGCGCATGAGCATCACCGCCTATGAAAACCTAATTAGCACTGCTGAGCGTAGGGCCTTACTCAATAATGAACACTACACTATTGTGCGCTTCAGCGACCTCATGGGCATGATTCCTTCGATTACTGGAAAAGTTGAGTTGGTGTATGAAGGCGAGCAAGAAGGTTCTTCGTTTGTCGCCAATCACCTCATTTCAGAAGCCACGAAAACGCTCTTTTTGAACTACTTTCCTAAAATTGAGAAGTTGCAAAAAGCCGACCAAGAAACACCTTATGACGGGGTGGTAGCATGGTTTACCCAAGCTGAAGCCCTCGAACTCCAGGATGAAGCCGACGAGCCAACTTACTTGCGCACACTAAATGCCATTGAACCTTTAAAAGCACTAATTGCGCGTTATCAGCCGCATGTCGCCGAACAAGACATTCCGTTCTTGATGGAATTCATCTTGTGGGCTCTTGTAGAATTCAAGCGTTTATCTAAGCAAAAAACTGCAAGTGGTATGTCTTTCAATGACTTATATGATAGCTTATTGAAAGGATTATAAGTGCCAACAAAGTCCTATTCCAACAGAACTTGGTTGCAATTTTGATACTTGATTTTTATTGAGCTTTTGACCATGTTTTTGATGAATAAAATAGGCTCCTATGTCGAAAAACAACAAAAAACCTCCCTGGAGTAATAGGCTTTTGCCATAACCCTCAAACTGCGCTTGTTTGGAAGCATCTGTGCTATTTTGTTCTTTGAGCAGAAATCCACCTGCCATATAGCCTAAATCCAAAGCTGAATTCACTAAGAATATTTTTTGGGTTTTCCTTTGCTCAGCCAATGTTTGCGCTTCATTTAGGCCTAAATTGGCATTCTTGGATCTGATATATCCAGGGACAGCCAAAGCTAAGTTAACAGTGTTCCACATGACATTCATTTGGTGAAAATATTTCTCTTGTGAAGTAGCGGCAGTAGCCCAGCCATAGCCACTCAAAGTAAAATTACTTAATGCCCAAGTGCCGAGTCCGATCATGAGTTGTTGATCAATCTGTTGCCGTTCTGTATTGAAGTTCATTATAGGCTGAGACCGATAGCAGGTACTGATGGCAATAAAAACGAGGAGTAATTTGAGTTTTTGCATAAGATAAAGTTAAAGCTATAACATTCATAAGGACATTTTGCTCATTTTCCATGATTTTACTCTTTCTGTCAAAGGATTTTCACGGCTGTGTTTTGTATTTTTGTCAGCGAATTTTGCCTTATGACAACCACTCTCATTGACGATTTTGATTATGCTTTGCCTGAAGAGCGCATTGCTAAGTTTCCTGTTTCGCCGCGGCATAGCAGCCGTTTGTTGATCTACAAAGAAGGTCAAATAGAGAGCACTGTTTATTTTCAATTGCCTGAGCACCTCCCGACCAATTCAATGTTGATACTCAATGACAGCAAAGTCATTGAGGCGCGGCTTATTTTTCAGAAACACACCGGTGGCAAAGTGGAAGTCTTTTGCCTAGAGCACGATGCCGTTTATGGCGATGTCAGTAGCGCTATGCAACAAAAAGCAAGCGTCTATTGGTGGTGCCAGATTGGTGGTGTCAAGAAATGGAAAGCGGGCCCAATTGAGCTTGAGTTTGAGACTGAAGGCGAAAAACATACTTTAATAGCTGAGCAAATTCAGCGCGCTGATGCCGGTTTTAAAATTCGTTTTTCCTGGACAGCACCTGAACTGACTTTTGCTGAAATCTTGCACATCGTTGGTAAAATTCCATTACCGCCTTATTTAAACCGCGAAACTGAAGAGAGTGATAAAACCAATTACCAAACCGTTTATGCGAAAGAGGAGGGCTCTGTAGCAGCACCAACCGCTGGCCTTCACCTCACCGAGGAACTTTTCGAGCAACTGCGCTCCAAAAACATTTTGCCAACCACGCTTACCCTTCACGTTGGCGCCGGAACATTCAAGCCGGTCAAAACTGCCACTGCAGAACAGCACGACATGCATGCTGAATACCTCGAAGTCAAGAGCAGTCTATTATTGAAACTGCTTGAAAATAAACAACAAACCCGCATTGCAGTAGGAACAACCTCTTTGCGCTCTTTGGAAAGTATTTATTGGATGGGGGTGAAGCTCATCGAAAATCCAAAACTCACACTTAAAGATATCGAACTGCAGCAATGGGAGGCCTACACCTTGCCCCAAGATGTACCTTTTCCAGACGCCATTCAAGCAGTGCTCGAGCAGCTCAAACAAGAACAATCCGATCAATTTTTGACCAAAACCAGCTTAATGATCAAGCCGGGTTATCGCATTCGCAGTGTAGACGCCATTCTCACCAACTTCCACCAACCGCGCTCCACCTTGCTGCTATTGATCCATGCATTTGTTGGTCAAGACTGGAAAAATATTTATGATTACGCACTCGCCAACGACTACCGCTTCTTGAGTTATGGCGATGGGAGTTTGTTGTGGTTGAATAAGTAAGAAAGTTTTCATAGCCATTATTGGAATGCATTAAATTCAAGCTTTCTGGATCAAGCCTAAATTGAATTCGGACTTTTCTCTCTATTTTTAACGAATTGATTTTGAATATGAGAGCAGTATTTTTATTAGTGTTGTTTGTTTTTTCCTTTTGCAAAATACAAGCACAGAATCTCGAGGACAATAATGCTCGGATCGAAGAAATTAAACAGCAACTCATCAATCAAAATTCAAATTATCCAGCGAGTAAAGAATTGACCAATTCACAGAACGAACTTTACAAAAAGAAGCACAAGCAAAAAATTGATGCTGAACTGAAAATGTTGAATGCCAATACAATTATTGCCACTGGCGAATTGTATGACAAAGTCAATTCAATTTTTGATCGTATTGTAAGGCTAAACCCTGAAATCCCAAACAATACGATTTTGGTATTATATCGCTCTAATGATTTCAATGCGTTTACGATGGGTGACAACATTGTTTTTGTGCACATAGGGTTATTAAGTGACCTCAAGAATGAAGCTCAAATTGCCTTAGTGCTCTGTCATGAAATTGCGCACAACACCTTGATGCACGTTGAACAATCCATTATTGAGTCGGTCATCAACGAAACTGACAAAAATATTGAGAAAGAAATCGATGGAATTTTAAGGACGAGTTATGGTCAGGTAAGTGCACTCAACGCTTTGCTATTACCTCGTATTTTGGAATCTCGAGAAAAGTCTAGAAGCCATGAATTTGAAGCTGACTCACTTGGCTTGATTTATTTGATGAATGCTCAGTTCAATACAAAAGATGCGCTTTCGATGTTTCATGCCATGGAGAAAAGAAGTAAAAACCTAAGCGATTCTATAAATTATAACGCCTACTTTCATTTTCAGACAATCCCGTCCATTGCGGCATTGGATCAAGAATATGTCCGAGAAAGTTCATTGGGCACATTTACCAAGGTAGAAACAATGTTGCCTTATTTAGCAACCCATCCTTATGACAGAGAACGGTTCTATAAATTGGCGAAAATCTTGAATGTGGATACAACTTTTTCAAAGTACGCCCCAAAGTATGATGAACGTTACATGCTTTTAGAGCAACAAGTTGGCATTGAACTGATTGACAATTCATGGTTAGACAATAATTTTTCTGAAGTGATTTATTACTCGATAAAGTATTTAGAAAATCATGGCGAAAACAAAGAGGTCAAAGAGCATTTGATGCTAGCATTCAAAGCCCTGGGCTACCTCAAGAAAAAGCGTGTTGCCGGAAAATATCTTCAGTTGCAAAATCCAAAATTTGCAGAAGATTTTGATCGTATTTGTGCGCTTTCTTACGCCATTTCACCAACTGATTGTGAGGCACTTTACTCAATTTATAAAAATGAGGTAGCTCAATTAGCATCTCCAAGAAAAGAACTTTTAGATATTATTTTACTTGCAGAAAGCGAAGATTTTTACACCCTAGAATTTGTCTGGAAAGAAAACAAGGAAACTATATACCTTTCAAGCTATAGTTTTATTCTCGAGGAAATTGAGCGATATTTGTACGCTAACAAAAGATTAACCTTTATCAAACCAAAAAATTAATGAGAAATTTAAAAATGCTACTATTGGCACTGCTTATGAGCGTGTTAACTGTAAATGCTCAAGAGGCGAGTGTCGAAAATGTATTAAACCTCAGAACCGCCAAACATTCAGGTCAAATTATTGAGAACAACAAATTGGTTGGCTATTTTATTTTCTTTACCAAGGAGAATGTAGACCGAAGTAATACAGCTTATGAAATAGAAATGTTTGATGATAATTACAACCCGTCATCAAAATTTGAAATCGTAAGACCCAAAAATTCTATTCTGTTAGAAATGGTATATAATGGTAGCGTATTCATGTTACATTTTTATGATTCAAAAACAGGCTATGAATTTGTAACTTTTGATAGAAATGGAGAAGTGAAAGGCTCTAAATCTATTGGTAAAGAGAGCATCAGCAAGTGGGATTTGAATAAAGTACTTACAAATTTGCAATCAGAAACTGAGAACATTTCGATCTATCCAAATGGTGATAAAGGATTTATTCGTTCAACTTTTACGAAATATAAAAATATAGGGTATGAAATTGTAGCCTATGATAACGAAGCAAATGAAGTTTGGAGCTACAAATCAGACGAATCTTCACCTATGTTAGAAATGGTTGAAATAAATGATGTATCGGCTAATTACCTAACAGCTACAGTAACCAAGAAAAAGAACCTCACGACGCGTGAAATATCAAATTATTTGCTTTTACTTGATTTAACTGATGGATCACAAATTGCAGAAATAAGCATGGGCGATGATGCATCTGGTTTACGTTCATTAATGAAATCATTCGTGAATGAAAATAAAAAAAACATAACAATTGTTGGAGAATACTACAAACCTTATGATGATATTATTAAAGATAAAAGTCAAGGGTTATACATGCAAGAAATTTCATTAACAGGTGAAGACCTAGGCATCACAAACTTCGCATGGAAAGGTGATATTGATCAATTTATTTCATTAGCGGATGAAGACGGAAAAAAAGAGCGTCCATTCTATGCATTTTTTCATGATGTGATCATTTCAAAAAACGGACACATTTTCTTAATTGGTGAGCAATTTCTAAAGCAAGTAAGTGCAGGCGGAATCGCTATGAATGTTGCGGCAAACGCTATCGGTGGTTCAACAAATGCTTCTGCTTTCGAAATGCTATTAGGAGACATGATTGTTGTAGAATTTGATGCTTCAAAGAATTTAGTTGATTTTAAAATGGTTGATAAGAAAAGAACCAAAGTCATACTTCCTGCAGGCATGGGCGTTTACGGTTCAACAACCTTGGGTTATTACATCAAATCTATTGGCGCATTTGACTATTCTTTCACTTCTAGAAATAAAGAAAAAGATATCTACGACGTCATTTATATCGATGGGAATAGAAGAGAAGATGAGCAATCAGCAAAAAGTGATTTAATGGTTGGTGTCATTTCTATTAAGGGAGGTAATGTTTCCGAAAGTAGAATTCCAATTTTCTGTGAATCAAGAAATTGGTGGATCCAACCAGGTAAGCCAGGTTACATCTCTGTTTCAGAATATTACAAAAAAGAAAAGAAAATCAATATGCGTTTGGAAAAATTAACGTACTAAGTCAATTCACAAACAAAAAAAACCAGCACGAAAGTGCTGGTTTTTTTTTGTGACCTCGGAGGGTCGAGAAATCTAACTTTTATGAGGATTTGGAGGGGGTGGGGGAGTGGGAGTAATCAACGAAGTATAAAATTTGCTTTTGGTGCATTACTGGTGTATATTTGCACCATAACATTTTTGATATGAGAAGACAAAGTATCTCTTTTACAGAACCAAATGATGAATGGCTGAAGAGTCAAATTGACAATAAAGAGTATTCAAGTAAAAGTGAATTGGTCAATGATTTGATTCGTCAGGCTAGAAATCAGCAACAGCAAATTGATCTCATTCGATTGAAGTTAGATCGAGCTGAAAAATCAGGCTTTACGACTGATTCTAAATCAGAAATCCTAAAGCAAGCCAAAAGTTTGCTGAATGGCTAACTACAAATTAAGCAATGTCGCCAAAGAAGATTTAATCCGAATTCATCGATACGGCGTGCAACAATTCGGAGTCAATCAGGCGGATAAATACTTTAGTGCTTTCTTTGTGCATTTTGATTTGATTGCAAATAATCCGCTTTCTTTCGAAGCTGTTGATTTTATTAAGCCAGGATATAGACGCTGTATTTGTGGTGTAGACAGTATTTTCTTCAAATTAAATGAAGATTACGTCGAAAT
>CAZPWB010000072.1:0-8878 GCA_964590425.1 uncultured Lishizhenia sp.
CCTACTGCTTAGAAGGCAGTTGCTCTATCCAGCTGAGCTACGGGACCGTTTGTTGCAGTGCAACGTTTATAATCAAAAAAGGGGGATGATTGCTCATCCCCCTTGTCGGGGCGGCAGGATTCGAACCTGCGACCTCCTGGTCCCAAACCAGGCGCGATGACCGGACTACGCTACGCCCCGAACTAAAGTTCGATCGGTCTAAATTTGTGGCGGTGGGAGCGAGATTCGAACTCGCGGTACAGTTACCCGTACGACAGTTTAGCAAACTGTTGGTTTCAGCCACTCACCCATCCCACCATGTGTTCAATGAACGGATGGCAAAAGTACAAAAACATTCCGTTTTTAAAAGCTTTTTTTGGATTTTTTTTAACCTCCGTAGTTAAATTCTCCGTGTTCGCTGCGGATAGTTACCTTTTTTGTGGGTGCTGCTTCTACCCTTCCTACTACTTGTGCTGCAATTCTAAATTGTTTTGAAACTGCAATGATTTGAGCTGCAAGTTCCTCAGGGACATAAACTTCCATGCGGTGTCCCATATTGAAAACTTTGTACATTTCTTGCCAAGGTGTCTTGGATTCTGCTTGAATCATGTGGAACAATGGCGGTGTTGGAAAAAGATTGTCTTTAATGATGTGCAAGCCCTCAATAAAGTGTAAAATTTTCGTTTGTGCCCCTCCAGAGCAATGGACCATTCCGTGAATTTGATCGCGGTATTGATCGAGCATTGCTTTGATAACGGGTGCATAGGTTCTGGTTGGAGATAACACCAACTGACCTGCGTCTAGAGGTGTGCCCTCGATTGGATCTGTTAAAAGTTTTGAACCGCTATAAACGAGGTCTTTGGGTAAAGAGCTGTCATAGGTTTCAGGGAATTCGTCTGCAAGAGAATGATGAAAGACGTCGTGGCGAGCGCTCGTAAGACCGTTGCTGCCCATTCCGCCGTTATATTTCGTTTCATAGCTTGCCTGACCAAAAGAAGCCAAACCAACGATGACATCGCCCGGACGAATTTGGTCATTGGAGATTACTTTTGAGCGTTCCATGCGGCAAACAACCGTAGAGTCAACGATGATTGTACGCACGAGGTCACCGACATCGGCAGTTTCACCGCCAGTTGAGTGGATATCAATGCCAAAAGAACGCAACTCTTCGAGTAATTCTTCGGTGCCGTTGATGATGGCAGAGAGCACTTCTCCTGGGATTAACAGTTTATTACGGCCAATCGTACTTGAAACCAATATAGGGCCAGTTGCGCCTACACACAGCAAATCGTCGATGTTCATGATGAGCGCATCTTGAGCGATTCCGCGCCAAACAGAAAGGTCTCCGGTTTTTTTCCAGTAGGCATAGGCCAACGAAGATTTGGTTCCGGCACCATCAGCGTGCATCACGATGCAATAATTTGGGTCATTGGTGAGGTAGTCCGGGACTACTTTACAGAACGCTTGCGGAAACAAGCCTTTGTCAAGTTTGGCGATGGCGTTATGGACATCTTCTTTTCCGGCAGAAACGCCGCGCTGTTGGTAACGATTGTCAGACATAAAATGCTTTGTGCAAAGTTAGTTTTCTTCTGCTATATTCTGAGACCCTTTTTGAAGGTCGTCGAGGATTTTTTGGACATCGGCCTCAGTTTCGGTCAGTACCGCTCGGCAAGCTGCCACTAATTCAGTCGCTCTTTTGACTTGAGCGCCCAATTGGTCTACTTCAATCTGACCGCTTTCCATTTCGCGGACCAAACGCTGTAATTCGGCAAATGCTTCGGTGTATTTCATGGCTTATTTGAATCCGCGACGTTTTTTGATGGCTTCATACGCATCTTGGATGCGCTGGAATTTTTCTTGTGCGCCCTTTAAATATTCTTCGCCCATGTGCGCCACCTTATCTGGGTGATGTGCCACGGCCATTTTGCGATACGCTTTCTTGACTTCGTCGTCGGTGGCACTTTCTTCAATTCCAAGGATTTTGTAGTCGGAGTCAACGTTGCGGTAGAACATATTGCGCAAACTCTCAAACTCGACTGCCGGAATACCTAACATAGTGGCGATGCGAGAAATGACATTGAGCTCTGCCGTTCCGACATCTCCATCTGCTTTTGCAATGCCAAAAAGATAATGCACCAACTGGGTGCGCACCTCTGGGGTCATGCGGTTGCGGATATCGTGGCAGATGTCTTGCAAAGGGATGCTCGGGGAGTCGAGGAATTGCTTGAGCGTTTGTAAATGCGTGGCATTAAACTGACGACCAAACTGGGCCGAGAAAAAACGTTTGACGTAATCGAGCTCAATGCGAAGTACTTTGCCATCGGCTTTCATGACTGCAGCAGAAAGCGCCATGAGCATCGTTGGTAAATCGTATTTGGAACTTTGTCTGCGGTAGAATTCAAATGGATCTTGGGCATAACCCTGCTGGCTAGACTGAGCTCCTTTAGCCCCTTGCTGGTATTGATCTATTAGTGAACCAATGGCAAAACCTAAAATAGCTAAGCCAATCTTGCGAGTTAAAATAAGGGCGCCAATGCCCAAAATCCATTTGTACAAAATCTGATATTTAAAGCGTGCTCAAAGCTACACAATTAAGCAATATGTTCGATGTTTCGCTGAATGAAGGCATCTAGTGCAGCACCTTTTAAGAGGCCTTGCGCCAACATAGCGAGGTCAACGAGTTGTTTCACGCTTTGTTCTTGAACAGTTGTTTCTTGCTGTAATAATTTACCGATTGTTGGATGATTGGCATTGACCGTGAGGTTGAACATTTCAGGAAATGCGCCATAGAAGCCGCCTCCGCCACCCAATTTTTGCTGTTCCATCATGCGACGGATAAACTCTGGTTGGGTAATGATAATTGGCGCTTCTTGTTCGGACATGCTTTCAAACTGAACCGTAAATTTCTCTTTGTTGACTTGCCCTTCAAAAACTGGCTTGAGTTTTTCCTCTTCGTCTTTGCTCAATTTAGAAGGTAGTTCTTCTGTTTTTTGAATGAGTTTGTCAAGGCTATCTGCATCAACGCGTGCAAAACTGATGTTTTCGTGGCTTTGCTCAAGTTTAGAAATCCAGTGTGGTGCAAGTGGACCATCTAAAACAAGCACGCTATAACCGCGGTCTTTGGCTTTTTTGACAAAAGCATATTGCTCTTCAGCGTCATTGGTGTACAACAAGATGGTTTTGTTGTCTTTGTTGGTTTGTAATGCTTTTACATCATCGATGTATTCGTTGATCGTGTAGCATTTGTCGTCGGTGGTTTTAAACAAACTGAAGTCTTTGGCCTTTTCGGCAAATTTTTCTTCAGAAAGCATTCCGTACTGAACAAAGACCTGAAGATCTGGCCATTTGGCTTCAAAATCTGGGCGGTCTTTTTTGAACATCTCGGCCAATTTATCGGCTACTTTTTTGGTGATGTGTGCCGAAATTTTCTTGACATTGCCGTCAGCCTGTAAATAAGAACGCGATACATTGAGTGGAATATCCGGAGAATCAATAACACCATGAAGTAGCGTTAAGAATTCAGGAACAATTTCAGCAACACTATCTGTAATGAAAACCTGATTGCTGTAGAGGTTGATTTTGTTGCGCTGAACCTCGACGTTTTCTTTGATTTTCGGGAAATAGAGAATACCGGTGAGGTTGAACGGATAATCGACATTGAGGTGGATATGAAAGAGTGGCTGCTCGAAAGTCATGGGGTATAACTCTCGATAGAATTGATCGTAGTCTTCTTGCTTGAGGTCTACGGGTGCTTTTGTCCAGGCAGGGCTTGGGTTATTGACCTGATTTGGCACTTCAATAGCGACTCTCTTGACATTGCCTTTGTCGTCTTTTTCTCCTTCGGGAGAGTCGATGTATTCTGTTTTGGTTCCAAAAAAGACAGGAATAGGCAAGAACTTGCAATATTTATCGAGGATGCCTTGGATGCGCTGTTTTTCTAAAAACTCGATAGATTCTTCAGTGATATAAAGAACGATGTCGGTGCCGCGCTGTTCTTTTTCAATTTCAGTGAGTGTAAATTCTGGTGAGCCATTGGACTCCCACTGGACAGCTTGTGCGCCTTCGTAACGAGCAAGTGTTTTGATTTGCACTCTTTCAGCGACCATAAAAGCCGAATAAAAACCAAGACCGAAATGGCCAATGATTTGCTCTGCGCCTTCTTTGCCTTTGTATTTTTCAACGAATTCTTCGGCTCCTGAAAAAGCAATTTGATTGATGTATTTGTCAATTTCTTCGGCTGTCATACCGATACCGTTGTCGCGGATGGTGAGCGTTTTGGCTTCTTTATCAAGTAAAACCTCCACCTTCAGCTCGCCTAATTCTCCTTTGAATTCGCCATTTTTTGCCAAAACATTGAGCTTTTGGCTCGCATCAACTGCATTCGACACTAATTCACGAAGAAAAATTTCGTGATCCGAGTAAAGGAATTTTTTGATGATCGGAAAGATGTTTTCCGTTTGAACATGTATTTGACCTGTTTTCATTTTTTATATGTTTTGCTCTATTTAGACAATAAAAATGCCAAGCTTAAAATGCTGACATTTTGACAAGCAACTGCGTTTTTTTTGTCAATTTTGCAGTATGAAATATGCGATCATAACGGGTGCTAGTTCCGGATTTGGACAAGCCATTGCTTTCGAACTTCAAAACATGGGCTACGGCTTGGTTTTATTTGCCAGAAGAACCGACCGCTTAACGGCCCTGAAAGCAGCATTAACGCAAACAGAAGTCTACACCGCAACGCTCGACGTTCGAGACGAACAAGCTGTCAATGCTGCCATTGCTGCGCTGCCAGCAAACATCGCTAACAACATACATGTCCTGATCAATAATGCTGGTTTGGCTGTAGGGCGCGGCCCACTAGACCAAGGCCTCTCCGATGACTGGAACCGCATGCTAGACACCAATGTTAAAGGCTTGCTTTACATGAGCCACGCTGTCATTCCTTTACTTGAAAAACATCAGTTTAGCCACCTCATCAATTTATCGTCTATTGCAGGCAAAGAGGTGTATGCGGGGGGCAATGTATATTGCGCTAGCAAACACGCCGTAGACGCCATTTCTAAAGCGCTCCGTATTGACCTGCTTAGCAAGCAAATCAAGGTTTGTAACATTGCGCCAGGAGCTGCCGAAACAGAATTCTCTTTGGTGCGCTTCAAAGGAGACGCCCAAACCGCTACACAAGTTTACGACGGTTTTGACCCGCTGCAGGCAGAAGATATTGCCCAAACGGTCAGCTTTATTTTGAGCCGCCCAGACCATGTCAGTATTGCTGATATTACCATTATGCCAAGCGCACAAGCCAACGGCAGCCTTTTTCATAGAAAATAAATCAATCAACAACACCCCTATATGCAAACTTTTCAAGCTTATTCGTTCCAAAATAAACGCGCCATTGTTCGCGTTGACTTCAATGTACCGCTCGATAAAAACACAGGTGCAGTTTCAGATGACAAGCGCATCAGAGCAGCGCTTCCAACTTTGAAGCACATTCTTGAAAATGGCGGAAGCATTGTGCTCCTTTCACACTTTGGACGTCCTAAAAACGGGCCCGAAGCTATATTTTCATTGGAACAAATTTGTGCAAAAGTGAGTGAAGTACTCGGAACCAATGTTGATTTTGCCGCCGATTGCATCAGTGAAGCTGCTTTTGGCAAAAGTGCAGCCCTCCAACCTGGGCAAGTGCTTTTATTAGAAAATGTACGCTTTTACAAAGAAGAAACTGCGGGCGATCTTGAATTTGCTAAAAAATTAGCGGAACATGGCGATTGTTACGTTAATGATGCTTTTGGAGCCGCTCACCGTGCACACGCAAGTACCACACAAATTGCAAGCTTTTTTCCCAACGATAAAATGATGGGCTTACTCATGGAAGGCGAAATCGCTAATGCGAGAAAAGTCTTACACGAAGCAAAAAGACCTTTTACGGCCATTGTTGGCGGAGCAAAAGTTTCAGACAAGGTTTTGATTGTACAAAACTTACTGAACTTGGCAGACCACATCATTATTGGTGGTGGCATGGCCTATACCTTTTTCAAAGCCCTAGGTGGTGAAATTGGGGCTTCTTTATGCGAAGAAGAGCGCCTTGAAACTTGTAAAGAAATATTGGCAGCTGCACAAGAAAAAGGAGTGCAAATCCTTTTACCAACAGACGCCATCATTGCAGATCGTTTTGCCGCTGATGCAAATACACAAACAGCGCCTTCTGGTGCTATTTCTGGTGCATGGATGGGTCTAGATATTGGGCCTGAAGCAATTAAAGACTTCAGTGCCGTTTTAGAAAACAGCCAAACAATTCTCTGGAACGGCCCTATGGGTGTATTTGAAATGCCAGCATTTGAGCAAGGCACTAAAGCTGTAGCTTTAGCTGTTGCAGCCGCTACAAAAAATGGCGCATTTAGCCTTATTGGAGGCGGAGACAGCGCTGCAGCCGTACAAAAATTTGGGCTACAAGACCAAGTCAGCTACGTGAGTACCGGTGGTGGTGCGCTTTTAGAATATTTTGAAGGAAAAGTTTTGCCAGGCGTTCAGGCAATTGAAGCCTAGAATCTTTTAACTACATCTACCAAACGATTCGAGTAACCCGCTTCGTTATCATACCAGCCTGCCACTTTGATGAGGCCATTGAATACCGTAGTGAGTTGCGCATCAAAAACTACACTGTGCGGGTTGCCGATTACGTCAACTGAAACAATCGGATCTTCAGTGTATTTCATGATGCCTTTTAAAGGCCCAGCTGCTGCCGCTTTCATGGCTGCATTGATTTGCTCAACAGAAATCTCTTGACTAGTTACAAGCGTCATTTCAGTCACCGAACCATCAGAAACAGGAACGCGGAAACTTCCGCCTGTAATTTTACCTTTCAATTCAGGGAAAATACGTGTGATGGCTTTGGCTGCACCCGTTGAAGTCGGGATGATTGAATTTGCCGCTGCTCTGGCGCGACGCAAATCTTTGTGCGGCGCATCGTGTAAACGTTGGTCAGAGGTGTAGCTGTGAACGGTTGAAATGTAGGCCACTTGGATATCAATAAGGTCTTTGAGGACCTTCACCATTGGCGCCGCATTGTTAGTCGTACAAGAAGCATTTGAAATGACCGTTTCGGTCCAATCGATTTGATCGTCGTTGACACCGAGCACAACAGACGGAATATCTTCGTCATTGGCTGGTGCACTAATGACAACATGCTTCGCTCCTCCATTGAGGTGCTTCGAAGCTGCTTCGCGCGTCAGGAATAAACCTGTCGATTCAATGACAACATCAACAGCATAAGCCGCCCAATTGATTTGCTCTGGGTCTCTTTCGCTGATAAAAGTAATTTTCTTGCCGTTTTCAAAAATCAAACTATTTCCTTCGATTTGAAATTCGAGGCTGAATGGCCCGTGGATGCTATCATACTTGAGTAGATGAGCAAGCGTTTTGATATCTGCAAGATCATTGACTAATGCTACTTCAACTTGAGGATCTAATAAGGCAATTCTTGTGAAACAACGCCCAATTCTACCGAATCCATTTACACCGACGACTTTCATAGTTTAATTATTGTTATTGATACAAAAATAACAATAAAAAAGAAAAAGTGTTCAAATGACACTTTGAACACTTTTCAATCTGTAAATCAGCAACTTAAATTAAACTAGAGCTTGATTTTCGCTTTAACTGAACTTGGAATACCGTCTTTGTGTAAATAAATATTGATGGTCTTGTAGCGGAAATAATTTTCAGAAACATACAAGTAACCTTTTGGCAAGTTATTGGTGCCCCAAGAGTTTTTCACGAGGAAATAACGAGTACCATTTTGATCTTGGTAAAGACCAACAATGTGCATGCCGTGGTCATCAGTGGTAGTTTTGTTATCATAACCTTTCTGACGAAGCTCTGGGGTAATTGCCAATTCTTTCATGGGTTCAAGAAAAGCATTTGATTTGCGCTCTGCACCCGCATCATTGTAACGCTTGTCGTCCTTGCCAATAACTTCAATCATCATTGGGTCTGCCGGAACGATGGCTAAACCATTTTTGAAACTGAAACCACTTTCTGAAACGTCAGCACCCCAAGCAAGTGTGTAGCCATTTTTAAGTGCTGAGATGGTCACTTCAACGAGGTCATCGAGGTTTACATTATAACTTGAACCCCAAGCCCAGTTGTCTGGAATTTCAAGCATACATTGGCTATTCATTGGATGATTTAAAAAAGAGGTCAAAGACACATAATTGTTCATATCTAAGCCTAAAGAAGCGGCATAAGTTTGAGGGGTGTACTTTTTACCGTTATACTCAAAACTAGTGACATCTTTACCCATACCCATATCAAGAACTGAGTTGTATTTTCTCTTCCAGTCATCAGTAATGCCTTCAGGTGAACCTAAGCGTGCTATGATATCGTTCATGACCGCATTGAGTTGATTGAACATTTCACCATGGTTATACTTATCTGTACCGTTTAAACCAGTATAAATTTCGTAAGGAACAATACCAAATTTAGAAATGACCAATGGCGCATCGTGAAAAGCACCACCTTCACCAAAATTGATTTTTCCATCCATGCGGATGTACTTTTCAGCTTTGAGCTCATAGGCCTTGCGAACGACATACATTTCAGATAAAACAACTGGTGTTTTGGCACCTAAGCGTTGAATTTCTGACTCAAAAAAGCTGGTGGCAGAAAAAGACCAACAAGTACCTGTCTGGCCCTGGCTTTGAACCGGTGTGGCATCAAGATGAACTATTTTTTTGAATTGATATTTACTGCTTTCAACGTTTGTCGTTTGCGCAAATAGCATAGAAGTACTGATCCCGACGGATAGTAAAATACTGAAGATTTTTTTCATGAGTTTATTTTAGTTTTGATAGATCCAACCTGGAAGGTGTCGCGCTGATACGCGTTGTTGTAGCTCAGC
>CAZPWB010000073.1:0-8843 GCA_964590425.1 uncultured Lishizhenia sp.
TTGCCAGAAGAATCCGCGAACTCAATGTTTATTGTGAAATCCACCCTTGGAACAAGATTCCTGAACTAGGCCCGAATGTCAAAGGCGTTATCCTTTCCGGTAGTCCGTTTTCGGTCCGTGACCCCAAGGCACCCATGCCAGATCTTTCTGCCATTAAAGGAAAGTTGCCATTGTTGGGCGTTTGTTTTGGCGCACAATATTTAGCGCATCATTTTGGAGGAGAGGTTTTGCCATCTAATACCCGAGAATACGGGCGTGCTCATCTTAGCTACCTCGATCAGCAGCACATCCTTACCAAAGGAATGTCTCAGGGCTCGCAAGTTTGGATGTCTCATGGTGATACCATCAAGCATATCCCGGCAAATTATAAAATTATTTGCTCCACACACGACGTCGAAGTAGCAGGCTATGCCATTGAAGGTGAAACCACTTTCGGTATTCAATTCCACCCAGAAGTTTACCATTCAACAGAAGGAAAAATATTACTCAAGAACTTTATCGTTGAAATTTGTGGTTGCAACTGCGACTGGACTCCAGACTCTTTCATAGAAGAAACCACAGGTCGTTTGCGTGCCCAATTAGGCGAGGATAAGGTTATTCTTGGTTTGTCCGGCGGAGTAGATTCATCGGTTGCGGCCGTGCTTTTGCACAAAGCTATTGGCGCAAACTTACACTGTATTTTTGTAGATAACGGTTTATTGCGCAAAGATGAATTTGAACAAGTTTTGGCTTCTTACCAAGGTATGGGCCTTAATGTAAAAGGAGTCAATGCTTCTGAAAGATTCTATAGCGCTTTAAAAGGTCTCACAGACCCAGAGCTCAAAAGAAAAGCCATCGGTAAAGTATTTGTCGATGTCTTCGACGAAGAATCCAAATTGGTCGAAAACGCCAAATGGTTGGGTCAAGGCACTATTTATCCGGATGTTATTGAATCTGTTTCTGCAACCGGCGGGCCTTCTCAAACGATTAAATCTCACCACAACGTGGGTGGCTTACCTGACTACATGAAACTGCAAGTTGTAGAGCCTTTGCGTTTACTTTTCAAAGATGAAGTGCGCCGCATTGGTCGCTCATTAGAAATTGACCAAAAAATACTCGGGCGTCATCCATTCCCGGGGCCAGGTTTAGGTATCCGAATTTTGGGTGAAGTCACCGCTGAAAAAGTGCGCATTTTACAAGAAGTGGACGCTATCTTTATCAATAGCCTCAAAGAAGACGGCCTCTATGACGACGTATGGCAAGCTGGTGCTATTTTCTTGCCAATTCAATCGGTTGGTGTCATGGGCGATGAACGCACCTATGAAAATGCAGTGGCCTTGCGCGCCGTTACCTCCACCGATGGCATGACCGCCGACTGGTGTCATTTACCTTATGAGTTTTTAGCGAAGGTTTCTAACCGCATCATCAACCAAGTACGCGGCATTAATCGTGTTACTTACGATATCAGCTCGAAGCCACCAGCCACCATTGAATGGGAATAATATGACGCGTAGCCTTTTTCTGTTAGTGCTTGTATTTTTTGCGCCACATCTCCTTGCACAAAACTTACCCATTGTAGTAAAAGAAGGTAAAAAATATTACCAATACGAAGTCAGTGCAGGTCAAACCCTCGGCGACCTCGAAGCTTTATTGCAATGCAGTACTGAAGAATTACTAGACCTCAATCCAGGTCTTGAAAGAGGCGTTGAAGTAGGGCAAATTCTTGACCTTCCCGTCAAACGCGGCGCTATGTATCATACTACGCTGCCAAAAGAAACACTTTACTCGCTTTCTAGAAAATTTGAAGTATCTGTAGATTCGCTCATGGCCTGGAACCCAAGTGCTCAAAATGGGTTGGCTGTAGGGCAAAAAGTACTGATCAAAAATGCAGTGCTGCCTTTCAATCCGAACCAACCAAAGCCCAATCAGCTAGTGCCTGCGCCTAAGCAAACCTTTAGTCATAAGCTGACCGATACTTTAATTCTACACACAGTTGCCGACAACGAAACGCTTTATTCTATCTCCAAGCGTTTCATGATCTCTACAGATTCTTTAATGAAGCTCAATAACCTGACTTCTTCAAAGGTGCGCCCGGGCCAGCAATTAAAGATTCCTATCAAGCAAGAAAGAAAACTACCTGTCGAAGTTCAACCCATTCCAAGCCCTTTACCAAAAGAAGCAGGCCATGCTTTTGAATTCCCGGTCGTTAAAAAGGATGCCTACAAAATAGCCGTCTTCTTGCCCTTTCAGCTCGATTCCTTGAGCGGTTATAACCGTTTTGTGGCTGCAGCAGCCCTAGATTATTACATGGGTATGAAGCTGGCACTAGATAGCCTCCGAAAGCTTGGTTTAAAGGCAGAGGTTTTGGTCTACGACGAACAAAGTGCCAAGCCTACACTTGCTGCACTTTTGGCGTCCAATGAATTAGCTGATATTGATTTAATTTTTTCACCACTACAAGAGAAGCAAGCTGCTGAAGTTGCAGCTTTTGCCAAAGCGCAAAATGTTCCAATTGTTTTTCCGGTCCAATTACCTGTACAAATCACGCAGCAAGGGGCTAAATTCATTACCTGCACGCCCTCAGATGACATTTTAATTAAACAGCTAGCAGCTGAGCTTCATGCGCAGTTTCAAGAGGCAACTGTTGTCCTGATCAATAGCCCACTTGCCCAAGATCAAAGTGCTGAGCAACAATTCATCAAAGCATTTCAAGCGCCTGCTAGTACTCAATCGAAACTCAAATTGCAGCAAGCATCTTGGACAACCTACAAGAAGTTCAAGGCAATTGGTGGGCCGTTGGTTTATGTCAGCTTGAGTTCAGATCGGGTTAAAGTCCAAGAACTCTTGCAGTTTTGTAGTACCGATTCATCCTTGATGGTTGCCGGAACCAAAGACTGGCTTGATTGGAAAGAAATCAGCAAGAATCTGGCACTAAACGCAAGTTTTGTTGTTGCGGTGCCAAGCTATTTCTCCTATCAGGCACATTCAACGATTCCTTTACATAAATTATATCGCCGGAAGTATAGTGCAGACCTCACCAAAATGGCTTGTTTGGGTTACGATGTCACTTTTTTAATCGGACAGCAACTTCTAGGAAATACCAAGCAACAGCAGGGCTACATCAGCAAAATGAAATTTCAAAACCGCAGCAATGGCTTGGGCATCGAAAACACATTAGCACCTGTAGTTTTGTATCAAAATGGTGAATTAATCGAAATCAATGGTCACTAAAGAACAAATTTCCGAGCAGTTCAGAGCACTGCAGCTTCATATTTGTGAACAACTCGAGTTGCTGGATGGCGAGGGTCGTTTTAAGGAAGATACTTGGCAGCGCGAAGAAGGCGGAGGAGGACATACCCGAACTTTAGCGGGTGGAAAAATTCTCGAAAAAGGAGGCGTGGCATTTAGTGCTGTTTACGGGCCTGTTACTGACGCCATGAAAAAACAATTGGGTCATGAAGGGGAACGTTTTTTTGCTACTGGTGTTTCCATTGTGTTGCATCCAGTGCATCCGAGGCACCCGATCATGCATATGAATGTGCGTTACTTCGAGCTTGAGGACAACACTTATTGGTTTGGTGGCGGCATTGACCTCACCCCGCATTATGTTGACCCTGCAAAAGCTGTCCGTTTTCATGAGGCTTTAAAGTCTACTTCAGATCAGTACGACGCATCCTTTTATCCTAAGTTTAAAGAATGGGCTGACCGCTATTTTTTCTTACCGCATCGTGGCGAATCGAGAGGGGTAGGCGGCATCTTCTTTGACCAACTGGATACAAAGTGCGGTCTCAGCAAAGAACAAATATTTTCATATTGCCTGGATTTAGGTAAGCTTTTCCCGGTGGTTTACCGTGCACAAGTCGAAGGTTTCGCGCCTCCAACTCCGACAGCTCAAGAGCTAGACTGGCAAGCACTCAGACGCGGTCGTTATGTAGAATTCAATTTACTTCATGACCGTGGTACCAAGTTTGGCATTTACTCCGGAGGTCGAACAGAAAGTATCCTAATGAGTATGCCTCCAAGAGCTAACTGGGTTTATAACCAAGAGCCCATTGAGGGTTCAGAAGAACAAAAAACCCTGAGTTTCCTCAGGGCTTTTCATGAATTTTGTTAACTAATTTTATTGCTTGGTAAGTGTGAGGTAATCGGTGTCTCCACTGCCTCCCGAAACATCAATCAGTTTGATTTCGGTGTCTGTGTAAGAAATGATATCCCAGTCATCGGATAATTCGTCGAGTATATTACCAAGACTGAAATTCATGTTAAAATCGAGGTCTTCGAGGCTGTCGTCGTTGCTATTTGAATCTGAAATAGACCAGCTGCCAACATACGGATTAGAATTGCTACTTAAAAGATCAGTACCATTTAGCACGCCATTTTCCAAGAAGTCTAGGCGAAAAGTCGAAAAATCATTTGTTTCGTCATCACCATCATCAATATAACTACTGATTACCCAAGTGCCGTCAAGTGCTGTTTTATTAATTTGCTTTTGAGAATTGGACCATTTGCTGCAAGAGGAAAGTAAGCTAATGCCAAGGAGAGTGAGAAGCGTTTTTTTCATAGGTCGATATTTTTTTTTCGAAAATAATCATTAATTTATTTCAAAAAAATTAATTTTAAATTATGTCTCATATTCATGGAATTCAGCATATTGGTGTGGCGGTTTCAAACATGAATCGCACCCTTCCACTCTACCGAAAATGGTTTGGAATGAATATTCCTTTTTTCGATAGTGTCCAATCGGCACCTTTGATGCAGACATTTACAAGGCAACAAATCATAACCAAGCGAGCCAGTATGGTCATGAATTTAAATGGAGGAAGTGCTCTCGAGGTCATTGAGCCAACATCATTTAGCCCATCACCTTTACCTCTTGATTTCGAATTAGGTGACATCGGAATTTTTGCGGTACATATGCGTATGCAAAAACCTCAAGAAGCGCACTCAGAATTTAAAGCCAACCTAGTATCTAGCTGCATGGCAAAAGATCCTATGAATTGCCATAGATTTTTACTGCAAGACCCTGATAGATTATATTTTATAGCTATTGAGGATACGCAAGTTTTTTCAAAATCTCCGGCTGTTTTAGGTGGCGTAAATGGCCTGAGTATAGGGGTAACAGATATGTCTGTATCTATTTCATTTTATGCTTTACTTGGTTTTACTGAAGTGCTTTTTCGCGGCAAAGGCGTGTATCCTGACCTGTTTGATTTTCCTGGCGGAAATCAAGAGGTGGAGCGTGTCATTTTGAGTACAAAACAAGAAGCTAAAGGGCCCTTTGGCGCCGTCATTGGGTATTCAAAGATTGAATTAATCTGTACACTAAACAGAAAGGGCAAAAGAATTTTCAAAGGTAGAATTTGGGGTGATACTGGATTTGTTCATCTAGGGCTAGATATTTTTGATATGAAAGGTTTGCAGAAAAAATTGTCCTTACAGCAAATTGAAATAGAATGTGACAGTGAGACCGCTTTGTCTATGGGTAAGACAAAAGTTCATTGTGCTTATATCTGTGATCCGGACGGGGTTTTGATAGAATTAATTGAAGTTTATAAAATACCACTCATTGAAAAATGGGGTTTGTTTTTGAATGTTCATGGCAAAAGAGCTGGAAAAAATTTGCCAAGCTGGTTAATTCGCCTTCTCAGATTTTCAAAGATTTCTTAGCACACCGCAATATTTCTGCGGAATGACTATATTTGATGATGCTGAAGCTTACGGCACAAAGCCAAAGATTACAACTCGTCACTGATTTCTTAAAGAGTCAGGCGTTTCAACGAGCCTCTTTTATCCAAATTCACGACTACTTAAACAGCAAATTGCCAAGGCTCGGTTTGAAAGCCATTTCAAGACGCTCCTTAGAAGCAGATTTACAGGTCTTGCGCCTGGATCAACAAAGTGGCATCAAACACATTCAGGTAGCAAGAAAGCACTACTACCAATTGCAAGTTGAACCGAGCCTAACGGTCAATATCCCGGATGAACTTTTGAATAATATGTTGGTTCAGATCGCTCAGAATTTAGGTGCAACAACAACCGCAATACAACAAGCCAATCAAACCAATTTAGAAGATAAATTGGTGTTTAATTTTTCAGGTTTGAATGATGAGGGCCTATCTATTAAGTTGGCTGCCATTTGCCTACAAGCCATTACGCAACAATACTTGGTGCAATTCTTATACAAACCTGCTTTTAGTACATACCGGTCTCGTTTTCAAATCGTTGCTCCGTTGCAAGTTCGGTTTTATGAAGGGCGTTATTATTTGGTCGCTTGTGAGTGGTCAGAAATCAAACAAGCAACTAAAAATCAAATTAAAGTTTTCGCTTTTGATTTGATCGAAGATTTTGTCATTGTGCCCGCGTTAGCTGAAAGAGAAGATGGTAAAGAAGGCGATTTACAGCACTTTCATTGGGCTGCATTGGCTCATGAACTCGGTTTGCGCGCTTACTTTAAACATTGCCTGGGCATTGCGCGCTTTAAAGACAGTGTCCCGGAAATCATTCGTTTAAAATTCACAGACTGGGCAATCAATTATGTCAAAGCACGTCGTTTGCATGCGTCACAGCGCATTGTAGTCGATAACCCAAATTACATTGTGGTTGAACTTTACGTTTACAGAACCTATGAGCTCAATATGCTGTTATCTAGGTTTAGAGATTACGGTTCAGAGGTGTTGTAAGGAAAAAATATGTTTTGACGAGCAGCATCTAGCAGCTCGTAAAGAGCAATATCATGGAAATAAAGTAAATCAAAAAGATAAAACCATAAAGTCTGGTAGCCGGACTCTTAGGCTTTTCCTGCTCTTCTTGCCCTTGATTTTCAGGTGTATGTTCTAATTCTGACATGCTGTGTTTTACTGTTACAAAATTGCTTTGAATTATTTACATCTTTGGTCCATAAGTGGTACATTTAACACATGATTGATGAATTAAAAGCGCAAATTGAAAAGACTTTCGGGCAAAAAATCACGTCCCGAGGCCTTGCTGAGGCGCTGTCTCAAGATATTTATTTGAAAACCAATACGTTGGTTTCTTACAATACGATCAGAAGGCTTTTTGGGCTTGTGGAATATACCAAACCTAGACAAAGCACCTTAGATTATTTGGCCAAATATTGTAGCTTCGAAAGCTATGTTGATTTTTGTCGTCAGTTTCCGAGTATTGATAGCTGGCCGAAGTGGGAGGGTTTGTTTTTATCCCTGAGTACTTTAAGTATTATTGAGATCATCAGTCATTTGAAAAAACGCAAACGAGAGCACCTCGATTTTGCAATAGGCTTTGCTTTAGCCGCTAAAGAACTCGTTGTACAAAATCGTCAGGATGATGTCGTGTTTTTATTTCAAGAACCCGATTTTCAGTTTGCTAAAATGCGCTTTGACGACGTGAGTCAAATTGGCGTTATCATCGGCTTGCACTTTCGAAATCATTCCAATATTGAATTGGAACAAGCGCTACTCAGAGAAGAGAATTTTAGAAATTTAGTGCTCAAGTCTAATGTAGACTACACACAGTTCAATGCAAAATATGGCGAATGGCTCGATTATTTATTGAGTTTAGCCGATTTGGATCGAGAAACTTCAGAATTCATTCATTCATTAAATTGTTTTCGTTGGATACTCAATGATAAACCGTTGACCAATGTAATCATAAAAAATGTGCCCGAATTATCTGAGCAGCAACACCCGATTTTATATGGTCGGATTTTCAGTTTAAAAATGATCCTATCCAAAAATAAAAAACAAGCCCAGCAATACACGCAGTTAATGGAGCAACGCCTGCAAAATGAACCTCAATTTCAAATTGAATTACTGTACGTTCCGGCTATTCAAAGTCTCTTAACCCAGAACCATTACCTGACTGAATTTACATATAAAATGCTCATCAAGCAAGCTGTTGCAGAACAATGGTACCAAATCTCCTTGATTTCCATACAACAGTTGTTCTTGGCATCACGCGCCATACGGGCCTACGATTTCAACGCGGCTATTACACTGATTGCTAATAACCCCATTGAGCAAATTAGGTTTGGTTACAAAACAATCATGGACTTAATGATCACCTTTTTCCGCATTGAAATCGCCAAATATCAAAACCAAGACACACAAATTCTAGAACAACTGTTCGAAACCAAGCGTAATAAAGTAAATTTACCACTGCTCTCAGAAAGCTACTTTCAAAATTATTTTAAGGTTTGATGTCAATTAACCCCATTCAATTGCTGATAAGCTTTTTTGTAGCGTTTTTTCTTGATGTTGTAGGGGATGTTGCGGGTTGCACGGCGGCAGACATCCATTTGCATTTTGCGTTTGAGTGAGCCGAGTTGCCCTGATTTGCTCGTATTTGCACTCCAGATTTGTCCATCTGTTTGGTTATCATATAAGCGCAAGTTAATTTCAACGAAGTTGGTGATGGGCATGAACCAACCGTTATTGGAGAGGGCAAAAGCAGTAGCTTCACTGACAGGTTCACGGATATCGATGTTTCCCCACACGAGCGCATCTACACGTAAAAGACTACATAGCTCTGCATTACTTATTGATTTTTCAGGAAAACCGATGCCAAATAACATGGAATTAACTTCGTCGGGAGGCATTACCTCGGCAAACAAGCGGCCAGAACGGCTGTATTGTTCTAGCTGACGGTAAACGCGCATTTGGATTTCTTCTGATTTTTTTCGGCAAAGCTCTAGATACTTTTCATTGTTCATCCAGATTTTACGCTCAACTGTTGCGTTAATGGGCAGCACTGCAATGCGTTGATGATTTTGCGTAATGGGCACCACATCTGCGACTTCCTGAACGGCCACACAGGAGGAGAGGATCAAAATGAGACTAAAAAGAGTAAAAAGCTGTTTCATTTTAACT
>CAZPWB010000074.1:0-8196 GCA_964590425.1 uncultured Lishizhenia sp.
CTTATTGCTGCATCATGCCTGCACCAGGCGCTTGCCCGCCACTGAGTGCATTGAGGTCAATGTTTTCAGGGGGTTGTGGACTTTGAGGGGCGCTAGTTATTTTTGGCTTGATCAGGCCGTGGTGTTCAGCAAGCGCACCCATGTAAGACTGCAAGTTGCCAAGCATAGTGCCGTAAGGGCCAGCATTTCCGTAGCTATCAGACATTTCGCCATTTTCGGCAGCGGCTTGGTCTAAAGACGTATAGATTTTTGGCAGAACTTGCTTGTATAGCTTCTGAACCGTAGACTCAAGCGCGCTTGTAAATGCACTTTTCGGCACCTTTTGTGCTTTAATGGTGGATCGCATTTTTAACAAGGCATCTGCAACGGCAATGAGGTCTTCGGCGTTTTCGGTGTCTCCAGCTTTAGTGGCTTCGGTGTGCTCAAAATAAGCGATGACACTATTGTAGTTATCCAAAAGTTTCATACCGAGGTCAGCCGCCTTTTTGTTGGCGCCAATTTGGTAGTAAAGCTGCACATATTCATGCAAAATACCCGCATTGAGTGGCCTAATGGTTTGACCTTGGTACATGATTTGGTTGTTCACTTTGTTGCTGTTTAAGGAATTGAAGATGTCTACAGGGTTGATGTCTCCGTAGTCCATGACTGTTTCCTCTGGCATGAGTTCCATGGCGCGGTCAAGTACTTTAATCGCTTCTTTTTTACGACCTAAACTATAGAGTTGTTCAGCGAGTAATAAGAAGTTAGCACGGTACTGAATGGTGTGTCTGCGCGCGTAATAATCTGTCAAGACAGACGGATCTTTCATGTTGCCGTAAACATAGGTATTCAGCATGTTTTTCTCCATGGCATTGACATCCATGAGTGCAGGCTCTTGTTTCACCGGTGTGAGGGCATAAGCCATACCTACCTGTTTGATAAAGCCCGCGCTGAGTAATGCAATGGCAAAAGATGACCCACGGTTACTTGAAAAATAAATACCGCGCTCCCAATTGTTATTGGCCACGACATCCATCATCATGACTTCTTCTCTTGTAAGGGCTTGATCTCTTTCAGGATCGAATTCAAATTCAATCTCTTGGCTGATATTGCTCGCTTTTACTTTTGGATCAAGTACACCTGAGTAGACGGCATTTTCGCGGTCCACTTTGAGGGCGAAACGCGTAGAAGGGAAGAAGCTGAATTTGTTTTGTTCATCGATGATCATGTTGGCATCATCGCGAACAAAAGCCATCGCGTCTGTGAAATCTACGGTTGCCCAAATACGTTCAAACTGATTGAGCAATTCTTGTAATGATTGACTACTGTTGTTCTTGAATTCAACTTGCCCGTTGCGTGCGCCGTCAAAAAGTTTGAAAACATTTTGGTATTTCGCAATGGTTGCATTGATCATGTCTGTGGAGTCCGTTTTGGCAATTTGCATTTTAAGCGCTTCCATTTCTGGGCTTTTTGCCACAATATCTGCAAATAATAGACCTGCTTGTTGGTCAAAATAACCTGCAGCTTGGCGCGCCTCAGCAGGGTTGTGTTCCAAGCGTAATTCTAGTACTTTTTTAATGACTTCTTCAGAAGGATTCTGAGAGAATAATTGCAACAAAGGCATGAAGTACACTTGATCGGTATTACCCGCATACATCAAAATCTGGTCTTCGCGGAATTTGATTGGCAACGGATCTGATTCATAGGTCTTGAGTTTCATTTGATTGGTATACCAGTCGGTACCCATCAAAGAAAGATTACATACCCTGACATCGGTGCGCTTGCCTTCCACTTCTTGAAGGTACCAAAGTGGGAAGGTATCGTTGTCTCCGTTGGTGAATAAAATACCATTTTTACCACAAGACTCAAGGTAGTTATATGCTAAATCGCGGGCAGTAGTTTTGCCACTACGATCGTGGTCATCCCAACCTTGTGCTCCCATGATGATAGGCACGGTAAGGCCAAGTGCAGCTGCGAAAGCCGCTCGAGTCTGGGCAGTAGGCACTACTTTCTTGAGCAGGTCAAATATGGCATAAACACCAATACCAATCCAGAGTGCAAAGAAATAGAATGAACCTGAATAAGCGTAGTCACGCTCACGTGGTTCGTAGGGCTTTTGATTCAGGTAAACCACAATAGCCAAACCTGTGAACAAGAAGGCCAGCGTTACAATAAACGCGTCTTTTGGCATGCGTCGGTAATGAAATACCAAACCGATAAGAGCCAAAATAAGTGGCAAGAAGAAGAATTTGTTGTGTGCGGTGTTTTCAGCAGTGTAGTATGGCGTGTGTTCTTGGCTACCAAGACGCGCTTCGTCGAGGAAGCTAATGCCTGAAATCCAGTTGCCATGCATGTTGTCACCGTGTCCTTGGATATCGTTCTGACGGCCCGCAAAGTTCCACATGAAGTAACGGATATACATCCAGTTTACTTGGTAACGTAAGAAATAAGTGAGGTTTTCACCCATTGTAGGGAGGCGTTTACCATCGCGGCCAATTTCAGTGCTGGCACCGTCATTTTCGTTATAGCCAGACCATTTAGCATAAAGTTGCTTATGTAAACCTGCAGAAGCGCCTTCGCCGTTATACATTCTCGGGAAGAAAGTCGTTTGGGCATAAGTAGGTACTGCACCTTCGCGGATACTTGCATTACTTTCGTAGTATTTCTCCTCGATACTGTAAGCACCTTTATTGGCACGAATCCATGCTTCGGCATCTGCTTCTTTGGTAAAGGCTTTCACCTCAACATCGTTTTCAATGACTACAAAGCGGCGGATGTAATAAGCAGAAAGATCTTTCCAAGCCGAACGGTCAAGAATTTTCGGCCCTTCTTCGGTCATCTCTTCGCCATTGCGGAATGAATTCCAGTGCGGACCAAAAAGAATTGGTGCAGACCCATATTGCTCACGCTTGAGGTAAGAGTGTAGCGTAACCAAGTTTTCAGGGTCGTTTTCGTCTAGAGGTGTGTTGGCATTAGAACGAATGACAATCACGGCAAAAGAACCATAACCGATCAAGAGCATCACAAGGCCCATTGCAGCATTGTAAAGCACCGTTTTGCTGGTTTTATAAGCATAGCGCACTACATACAAACAAGCAGCAATCAGTAATACAAAGAAAAAGATGGTACCGCTGTAAAATGGCAACCCAATACTATTTACAAAAGCAACCTCAAAGTTGGATGCCATCGCGATACTACCAGGAATAACGCCTTCTTGGATAAAGCCAAGTGTGACAATAGAAAGCAAGCCCGTGATGAGTAAGCCCTTGACAGAAACTTGCTCATTGGTGCGGAAATAAAGCATATAACCAATGGCCGGAACCACCAAGATACCAAGTAAGTGGACCCCAATGGCAAGCCCAAGTAAGAAGAAGATCAAGAGTAACCAACGGTTTGGACGCAATTCTGTGAGGCGCCCACCATGACTGGCTTCTTCCATTTCTTCGTCCCATTTAAGAATAGCCCAAAAGATAACGGCAGTAAAGAGTGAAGCCATCGCATAAACCTCTCCTTCAACCGCTGAAAACCAGAAAGAATCAGAGAAAGTATAAGCCAAAGCACCAATACCAGCAGCTGAAAAAATAGCAATCTGATTGCCACCTGTAAGCGTATCACCTTGCTTTAAAACAATTTTTTTGATGAGTAGGGTAAGTGACCAAAACATAAATAGAATGGTCAAGGAGCTCGAAATAGCAGAAAGTGCATTGATATAAACCGCTACATTTTCAGGAGCGGCGAAAAACGAGAACAAACGCCCAAGTACCATAAATAAAGGCGCACCTGGCGGGTGACCCACCTCTAATTTATAGGCTGCTGTAATGTATTCACCACAGTCCCAGAGACTTGCGGTCGGTTCGATAGTCATGAGGTAAACCGCCGAGGCAATTGCAAAAATAAACCAGCCTAGGTAATTGTTCCATTTTGAGTAAGTCATGAGCTCAGTTTGAAGTGTTTAAGTATTGCGAATTTAAGAATAATCAGACTAAAAACGTAAGATCAGAACAATAGTGGGCTTTGCGGAGAAAAACCTTTCTAAACACCGCAAAAAGTGCGGAGAATAAATTTTAATCTTCATCGACAAATTAATCAAAGACTTTTTGCGGAAATAAAAAAACTTCTTAAATTTGCACACTCGTTAAACGAAACGAAGTTCAATGGCCCATGGTGTAACTGGCAACACGTCTGATTTTGGTTCAGAAGAGTCTAGGTTCGAGCCCTAGTGGGCCAACAAAAAAAGCCTCCACATTGTGGGGGCTTTTTTTATGGGGTGAATTTTGGGGTTTACTGCTGAACAAATACTTTACGTACTTCAACACCTGAAGCTGAATTCAAGGTTACATAATAGATACCATTTGCTTGTGCTAATTGAACACTTGTTTCAAGTGTATTGGTTGAACCAGTGTAAATGAGTTTACCAGCTGCATCGCGGATTTGGATGTCGGTGATACCTTCTGTTGTTGCAGGCAATTTGATCACAACCACACCAGCAGCTTCAGCATGCACACTTGCACCTTTACCACTGAAGTTAGCTGAGCCATTTACTTCGTTGTAAACATTGATTGGCGTTGTGTTGTCAATGAGTTGGAAATGCAATACAAAACGCTCTGCGTTGATACCAGAGTTGGCATAGAACTCATAAACAGTTCCTGGCTCAAGCGCTTGCATGATTTCTTCTTGCTTGTCTTCTAACCACACTAGGCCGTTAGAAATCTCGAGGTCTTCAATGACGAAGCTATGCACACCTGTGGTAGGCAATTCCATCGTGATCGGAAGCGCTTGTTGTTTTTTAGCACTGTTCAAGCCATTGATGGTTATCTTCTTGCCAGCAGCAGACGTGTAGAACTGCGGCATACCTGCTTGCATCATTTTCTCACCATCTAAGTCATCAAAACCATTGGTTGCATTGCCATTTACGTAAACAATCAACTGATCTTTCTTATCAGCTTGCAAGAGGTTCATGCGCAAGAACAGTTTCAACTCGTCGTTGGTTGAACGCAAACCTGCAGTACTGCCACTCACTGAAGTAAAGTGTGCACGCATGGTGTTGTCAAGTGCCAAAGAACCTGAAGTTTGACCTTGTGCTACACGTACCCAGAAAGACTGCATTGGCGGAATCCATTTAGTAGCCACATTACCACTGAGGTTAGTACCGATTCCACCCGCTGCACCTGCCACATAGGTTTCAAAAACCATTGAAGCAGCTGTTGATCCAGAAGCTGTGCGGTACCACATGGTATTGCCCACATTGGTTTTTGTCACCGCATCCCAATCTAGGTAAGAAGGGTAGGGGTTAGCAACCAAGTTGAATCCTTCAAAACCTATACCGGCTGTACGCGTCAGGCCAGAAATAGAGATTGCTCCGTTGTTCAAAGCACTACCAGTAAATGAAATCGTTGAATTGGCGGTAACTTGGGTATAATAACCTTTACCAACCTCTAGGTTTTCAGGAGCAGCATTGGTAATAGCTACCCAAGTATTGTTTGTCTCGTTGCGTTTTTTCAGCACATTCGACGCATTTCCAAAGAACACAGATGAACTTACAGAAGTAACCGGGCTACCCAAATACCAAAAACGGCCATTTGGAGTACTACCACTATTTGTTCCGGTTATGGCTTGTTCAACAAGGTATGAACCAGTTCCGGAAATCGTATTTGAACCACCATGGAGAATAGTTGCCCCTGACTTCAGATTGAGTGTTCCGTTATTTACAAGTGCACCATTGAAGTCAAATTGCTTGTTTGGCCCAAGGGCAAGAGTGGCACCGTTGGCAATTGTTAATGCATTGAATGCTTTGTTTTCGTTGAATTGAAGTGTGCCAAGGTCTGTAATTGTAGTAGTTCCGGTATATCCACATGCTGTATTCAGAGTCATTGTACCATTCCAGCCTTTTATAAGGTTTACATTAGTTCCATTAATTGCATTGTTGTATGTGAAATTTTGCCAAAGGTTCAAGGTTAAATTCCTTCCATCAGCAACATTGATAAGTCCGGTTCCAGCTAGTGTTCCACCTTGAATTAGAACATTACCAGTAGTCACATTTGTTGTGGTTAAATTGGCATTAGCAGTTAGGGTCCCCACATAGATATTGATAGGTCCGCTTGTTGTTATTGGGTTACTTAATGTAATATTAAATGAACTACCTGACTTTCCAATATTCAGAGTTCCGAGGTTTGTTCCAAAATTCCAATCGTTATCAAAAGTTAATATACCCGGACTGCTACCAGCCCTAAGATGCGTGAAATTCGATGATTGAGGCTGAATAGTGAGTGTTCCCGATGTTTTAACAGAAATGGTTCCTGTTAAAGTGCTATTATATCTTTGCAAAATTGCGTCTGCATTGATTGTAATATTTCCGGAATAAGGGTTAATACCATCATCACCAATGATGATAGCATTTGTAACATCACCAGTATACAGGCGTATTCCATTACAAAATTGACCTGTATTAGCGCGTGTGTTTGATCCGTTTATTTCAATACTACCTGTCTGTGATACAACGTTTACGCCAGATGCATTTGTACTCCCCAATGTGATTCCTTCAGCATCATTAACGGTAGAGCCATTGAATGCAGCTGTACCATTAAGTGAGATATTTCCACTAATTGATTTTATTGTAAGCGTATGTGGCGGAGTGTTATTTGTTGAATACAGTAGTAGAGAATGCCTCCATCCAACACCAGTACTTCCCGCTGCATCACCACCAAATCCTTTGATAAGAATATTCCCGCTCGTTGTATTGATTGATATAGGCCCCGTTCTTGCATCAATTCTTGTTCCTGATCCAGTAAAATATAGCCCGTTTAGATAACCATCAATTTCTATATTCCCTGCCGCGGTATTGATACTCGTAAAGTCTATATCAATTCCATAATTATTACCATTAGTATTTGCTGAATTCCATGAATAACCCGCAATGTAAAGATGTCCGCCATTAGTATTGATGTTACTACCGATAATTTCGAGCCCTTTAACATCGTCAGTCCAGGTTCTGGCGTAATGATTTCCTACTGTTAAACCATTCCATGTAGCATCAGATGGGCCACCAGCAATCCAAAGATGCCCCCCATTTGTATTGATAGAAGAATTGACAATTTGAACAATCCCGTTATCTGGTGAACCCGGTAAACAAACAGCTCTGAAAACCAAATTGAGTGCTGCATTTGAAGAAGTAATGTTAGCGCCACTAGAAATATAGAAGTGATTTGGGGCATTGAAAGTTAATGTTCTATTTGTATTTCCGGAATAGCTGATGGAATTTGCGATGGTGATACTTCTGGTTGTTCCAATGATTTTCGGAATGGAGATGGTGAGGTCACCTGTGTTTGTTAAATGATTTTCAATAACACTTGGATGTACTGCCGCACTTCCACTTGCGGCAAGTTGTAAAATATTTCCACTTATACTCCAATTGGT
The DNA here is from genome assembly GCA_964590425.1 of uncultured Lishizhenia sp. Lineage (GTDB taxonomy): Bacteria > Bacteroidota > Bacteroidia > Flavobacteriales_D > Crocinitomicaceae > UBA952. Next base: position 7,393 of record CAZPWB010000074.1, read on the forward strand.
ACCTGAAGTTCCTGTTTGACCTGAAGTTGTAATAGTGAGATGTTGAGCGTATACTGAACCGCCATATAAAAAGATTAATATAACAATGATAAAGAATGATATGCTTTTCATGATATTTTGGTCTATTTAGATTCTATTTATTCTTAGCCAGCAAAGCTAAGCATTGTATTTCCTATCTACAGGTCTTCAAATATAGTTTTCCTATAGATTTTCTTTACGCAAAACTTTTTATCCTTTACACATTCCTTTGTTAATCAACGAAAAAAGCAGCCCTTTTGAGGCTGCTTTTGTTATGAGTTTTTCAGTTGTCTTACTTGAACAATCTAAACCCTTTCAAAGACATGAGTGGGTCTTGAGTAGGCATTCCTTCGATAGGAGGAGGTGACATCATCACCATTGAGATTTCATGATCAAGTGCAACTTTTTCAACTTGTGGTGCAGTGTATGCTTTTTTGTCAGTTGCTGCAGTGTTGTTATTTGGAGTTGTTTTCATTTTTCTGAATGTTTTTCTTTAGAACTTGGCTTATTGCTGAATGAATACTTTGCGTACTTCAACACCTGAAGCTGAATTCAAGGTTACATAATAGATTCCGTTGGCTTGTGCCAATTGAACACTTGTTTCAAGTGTGTTAGTAGCACCAGTGTAAACCAAACGGCCAGCCGCATCGCGGATTTGTATATCAGTTACGCCTTCTGTTGTTGCAGGTAATTTGATCACTACTACACCAGCGCTTTCAGCATGCACACTTGCACCTTTACCACTGAAGTTAGCTGAGCTGTTTACTTCGCCATAGTTAGGTGCCG
>CAZPWB010000075.1:0-8155 GCA_964590425.1 uncultured Lishizhenia sp.
ATCCAATATTGGTAGTCATCCCAGGCTCTTGGGGTAAAGCTGATATTCATTCTGGGATAAAATCAATCATGTCCTTTCCAATTTGTTGGATTGAGGCATCTAAGTGTGCTTTGTTTTTGATCGATGAAAGTTCAAGACTTGTGGCGCACAATGAGTTGTACTCTTCTAATGACATAACAACAACGGCTTTGCCCTTTCCTCTGTGAATAATTAGGGTATCGACATTTGTAATGACTTGATCGAGAAACTGTTTGAGTTCTTTTCTAAATTCTGAATAAGTTGCGCTTAACATAAGTACCGATTTAGGTACAAAATTACGTACTTTTAACATAGGAGTTAGTTTTCTTCAAAAATAAACCAGTCCTATAAAAGTCTATTCAGTAGATTCTCGGATATGGCAACAAAAATTTACTTACTCCTATTCGCTATCGCCTGATACACTACATGCTGCATATCTGTACGGATGTTCATGTCGCGGAGTTTCCAATTATCTTGATTGGGATGTACGCGGTTGGATAAAAAGATAAAGATGACTTTGTTTTTGGGGTCTGCCCAGGCCAGTGTTCCTGTGAAACCAGAGTGGCCGAAGCTTTGCTGAGAGGCGAGTTCATCACAGGTACCTCCACCACTGGCATTAGGACGGTCAAAACCGGCTGCTCGGCGGTTACCAGGATATTGTTGTTTGGTAAATTCGTTGTAGGTAGCCTCTGAAAAGATGCGCTGTCCGGCCATTTGGCCTTTATTCAAGAAAAGTTGCATGATGTGTGCCAAGCTCCAGGCATTTGAAAAGACACCAGCATGGCCAGCCACGCCGCCGAGCATGGCAGCCCCCGGATCGTGGACATAGCCCCTGAGCAATTGCTTTCTAAAAGTTTGATCGTCTTCGGTCGGGACAAGTTCTTTGCTTAGGAATTGATTTTTAAGGGGCTGATACAAAATGCGATTTAATCCGAGAGGTAGGTAAATTTCGCGACGCAAATAACTTGCTTGGCTTTCGCCAATGAGCCTTTCTAAGATAGGTTGGGTAAAGTAATAGCAAAGGTCAGAATAGACATATTTTTTGGGGCCCAACTCAGAACGCATGATTTGTGCATACATCGTGTCTTTGTAAGCTGTGCGCATATACATCCCGTTTGCAACTTCAAGTGAAAAGGTTTCGGAATGGCTGCTTTGGTAAATTTCTGGTTTCCATTTGCCTTCTGTAAGCGTTCTTTTGTAAAATGGAATCCAGGGTGTCAGGCCAGCCTGATGCGCCATGATTTCACGGATTTTAAGCGCCCCAAAAGGCGTTTGCCCGGTTATCTCAGGAATATAATAACCGATGCTGCGGTCAAGATCAAATTTGCCTGCGCTGTGTTGTTGCATCGCAAGCAGGGTAGAAGCAGCAATTTTAGTGACTGAAGCGATATCGTACAATGATTTTAAACCAATGGCAGCTGCATCAGCTTCGTATCCTTGTTTGCCGTATGCTTTGTGCCAAATGATTTTGTTCTCGACGGCAACAAGTAATTGGCAACCAGGGTAAGCACCCGCCACAATGCCTTTTTCTGCAATTTGATCGAGTCCTTTGAGCTCTGCGCTTGCAATGCCTAATTCTTCGGGCAGGGCAATTCCGAGACGACCATTTTCTTGAAGTTGAGCGGCACTTAGGCCACCCATGATGAGTTGGGCCACTTGGCTTTGTGCAACGGGGTGGTTTTCATGCGCAAGTATAATGGCATCAAAAAGCGTAGTATCAATATGTTTAAGGGCTTTGTGATCTCCGAAAAGCACTAAAATATTTTGATCATTGGGGTTCAACACCTGTGTTTTTTTACTGGCCCAATCAGGGATATGGTTGTGTTCTGGCTTTTGAGCATGTAAGCTAAAAATGCACAGGTTTGGGTCAGTGAGCCCATAGAATTTATCGACTGCTGCAGCAATTTGAAGTGTATCGGCCGCTGAAATAGCTATTCGGTCGGCATAAAGTTCTAGCGTTTCAGTGAAAACAGATGAATTTCCACCTAGTGCAATACAAGCCATTTTTTGATCGAGCCTCCCGAGCGGAAGCAAAGCTTGATTGTTTTTTATAAGCTCGATGTGTTTGCGGTAGTTTTCATTTTGCGCGGCTGGGCTCAAGGAATTCAATTTTGAGAGTTCTGGGCTCAGCCAATTGCTTGGTAGTTCATATTGAAACTTAGCACGACCATCAGCCTGTTCTGTATTTTGAAAAACAGTTGGCAAATAGCGCAGGGAAACAAAGCCAAGGAGTGCAACAACGAGGAGGGAAGAGAAGAGGCGCATGCGTTTCATTTAGCCTCAAAACTAACGAAAATACAGCGCTTTTCAAAACTCAAAGTGTAGTTCTGACACTTACTTTAATATAGTGTTTTTTCTTTAAAAACGCAAATTAAGTTCTACACATTTCTGCACAATTGATGTTTACAAAAACCTAATATAAATCATGGTTTGAGCCTGCGAAGTAGCTTAAATTTGTCGCGTCAAACAACTCTAATTACACAACATGGAACAACATGGCAAATTCGGTAAAAATGCCGACCTCTCTCAGAGCATTGGCTTGTCCGAAACCGGAGATCAATTCTGGAATCTTACGCCTGCAGAACTCATCGAAGATTGTATCATTTTAGGTGAAGGAATGCTTACAGATACCGGAGCGCTAGCCATTGAAACCGGAGAATTTACAGGTCGTTCACCAAAAGACCGCTTTATTGTGCGCGATGCCATTACAGAAAATGCCGTGTGGTGGGGCGATATCAACATTGGTTTTGATCCCGCAAAATTCGATGCCCTTTATGAGCGCATGAAAGCACATTTAGCAGAACAAGATTTATACGTTCGCGACGTATATGCTTGCGCAGACCCAAGCTACAAACTCAATATCAGAGTCGTTGCAGAATTGCCATGGTCTAGTTTGTTTGCGCACAACATGTTTTTGCGCTGCACCCCTGAAGAACTCGAGAACTTCTCGCCAGAATGGCATATCGTGTGTGCACCAAGTTTCCAAGCTGACCCAGCTATTGACGGTACACGCCAGCACAATTTCGCCATCTTGAATTTTACCAAAAAAATGATCCTGATTGGTGGTACTGGTTATACTGGTGAAATCAAAAAAGGAATTTTCTCTGCACTTAACTTTATTTTACCACACGAAAAGAATGTGCTCTCGATGCACTGCTCTGCAAACATCGGCGAAGCAGGAGACACCGCTATCTTTTTTGGTTTATCGGGTACCGGAAAAACAACACTATCTTCAGATCCAAATCGCCGCTTAATTGGCGATGACGAGCATGGTTGGTCGGAAAACAGTGTATTCAACTTCGAAGGTGGATGTTATGCCAAAACCATTGACCTCTCTCGTGAAAAAGAACCACAAATCTATGATGCCATTCGTTTTGGTGCCTTGTTAGAAAATGTTGGCTTTCCACAAGAATCATCTTCTCCAGACTACTCGGACGGAAGCATCACGGAAAACACCCGTGTTTCTTACCCGATTCACCACATCGACAACATTGCAGTTCCATCTGTTGGTTCGGCGCCTAAAAATATTTTCTTCCTGACAGCTGATGCTTTTGGCGTATTGCCCCCAATTTCAAGGTTGACAAAAGAACAGGCGATGTATCACTTCATGTCTGGCTATACAGCAAAAGTTGCCGGAACCGAAGTAGGTATCACAGAACCAACTACTACTTTCTCTGCTGGCTTTGGCGCTGCGTTCTTGCCTTTACACCCGGCTAAGTATGCTAAGTTACTCGGTGAAAAAATTGAAGGTACAGACATTAAAGTTTGGTTGATCAATACAGGCTGGTCTGGTGGCTCTTATGGCGTTGGGTCACGCATGAAGTTGTCTTACACCCGAGCCATGATTACAGCGGCTTTAAATGGCCAACTCGACAACGTGAGCTTTGAAACCATGCCAATTTTTGATTTAACTTTCCCGACTTCATGTGAAGGTGTACCTGCTGAATTACTGAATCCTAGAAATACATGGTCAGACAAGGCAGCTTATGACCAAACAGCGGCAAGCCTCGCAGCTAAGTTTGTCAAGAACTTTGAAAAGTTTGCTGCCGAAACAGATGCTAGCATTTTAGCAGCAGCTCCAAAACTTACCGTTTAACCTCCTTTCCATCAGTCAACGAGATTGGAAAGACCAAGGGCCGCGAAAGCGGCCCTTTTTTTTTGGTCAAGATTTGCCCTAAAAAAATAGTGTAAAAAAAAGCCCTGACCAAAAGGACAGGGCTCGATAAGAGTTGAGTACGAATTAACGCTTGTGCATTGGTTCGTCAGATACAGTTAATTTTTTACGGCCTTTGCGACGACGCGCAGCCAATACACGACGACCGTTTTTTGTGGCCATACGGCTACGGAAGCCATGCTTGTTTCTTCTTTTTCTTACCGATGGTTGAAACGTTCTTTTCATGTCGTGTAGTTATTTGTAATGTTTTTGGGAATGCAAAGATAGTGATTTTTTTAGAAATTCAAATTCTTTGCACAAAAATGATGAAAAAAAGCCAGCACCCAAAGAAAGGAGCTTATTTTTGTACTGCTAAGCGCAAAGCCATGATGAGACCCAAAAAGAAATCCGAGCAAAAAGTAAAACTTACAAAAGCAAGCTGGAAAAAGGCTGGCCGCTTTTTACGCTACTTGAAACCCTATGCCGGAACCTATTTTATCGGTTGGATTTTTTTAGTGTTAAGCACCTCCGCAGGCTTGGTTTTCCCGTACCTAATGGGTAAGCTGCTCGGAACGACCAATGCAAGTGCTCAGCCCGAACAGGCGATTCGCCTGATTGATCTTTCGAATGTCAATCAAATTGCCTTAGCGCTTTTTGCTTTGTTCTTTTTTCAGTCGGTTTTTTCCTTTGTGCGCGTGGTCTTATTTAATAACGTCACCGAAAACGCCCTGCGCGACATGCGCAACGATGCGTTTCAAAAGTTAGTCTACATGCCCATGGATTTCTTCAACCGTCAGAAGGTAGGTGAATTGACTTCTCGGGTGGCGACAGACATCACTCAAATTCAAGAAGTTCTCCGAACTACAATAGCTGAGTTTTTCAGGCAGATCATTATTGTCGTTGGTGGCATCGCTTTTTTGTTCTTCATTTCCTGGAAGTTGTCCTTGATCATGTTGGCCACAGTCCCTGTTATGGCCATCGTAGCCGTCTTTTTTGGTCGCTACATACGCAAACTCAGTAAAGAGGCTCAAGATTACATCGCGACCTCTAATTCGATCTTAGAAGAAGCCTTAACGGGTATTGCCAATGTAAAAGCGTTTACCAATGAGTGGTTCTTGTTAGGTAAGTACAAAAAGTCTACGCAACAAAGTCGTGACCTCAATGTGCGCAGCGGCATTTGGCGTGGTCTTTTTGTCTCGTTTATTATCTTTTGTTTGTTCGGTGCCATTGTTTTTATCGTGTGGAAGGGGTTACTCATGACCCAAGGACCCAATCCAGAATTGGCTTCAGAAGGATTTTATCAGTTTGTGCTATTTACCATCATGATGGGCGCATCAATTGGTTCCTTGCCTGATTTATATGCCAGTGTTCAGAAGGCAGTTGGGGCTACTGAAAATTTGTTGGATATACTTGAGGAGGAAACAGAATTCTCAGTGTCAAGCGCTAAGCCGTCACTTGATTTTGATGGTTCGGTTCGTTTTGAAAACATACACTTTAGTTATCCGCAGCGCTCGGACATCGAGGTGCTCAAAGGCCTCAATTTCACTTTAGCGCCTAATCAAACGCTTGCTTTGGTTGGTCAAAGTGGTTCAGGAAAATCTACCATTGCGAATTTAGTATTGCGCTTTTATCAACCAACGTCGGGCCAAATTTATTTTGGCGAAACACCTGCAACTGAATTTGATTTACAGGCCTTGCGACAACACATGGCGATTGTTCCGCAAGAAGTATTGTTGTTTTCCGGAAGCATTCTAGAAAACATCCGCTTTGGTAACCCAGCTGCCTCAGATGATGAAGTCATTGAAGCGGCCAAGAAGGCCAACGCTTGGGAATTCATTCAAAGCTTTCCTGAGCAATTGCAAACCGAAGTAGGGGACCGAGGTATTCAGTTATCTGGCGGACAAAAACAGCGCATTGCCATTGCCAGAGCCATTTTGAAAAATCCAAGTATATTAATCCTGGACGAAGCCACCTCAGCCCTAGACTCTGCATCTGAGAAATTGGTGCAAGATGCGCTAGAAGAACTCATGAAAGGACGCACCTCTATCGTGATTGCACATCGCTTGTCTACAATTAAGCAAGCCAATCAAATCTTGGTCTTGCAAGATGGAACCATTGTAGAAAGTGGTGATCACCAAAGCTTAATGGCGCAAAATGGCCAATATGCAGCCTATGTAGCGCAGCAAAATATGCAACAGTAATCTTAGATAGGAATTGTAAGATTAAGTATGAAGCTAAAATAAAGAATCCAATAAGAGCTTCTAATTTTTAGCATTGAATAAAGATTCGACAAAAGTCTTGCGATCAAATAGCTGTAGATCAGTCATTTTTTCTCCAACACCAATGTACTTAACTGGTATTTTCATTTGATCTGAAATACCAATGACAACACCACCTTTTGCGGTACCGTCAAGTTTGGTTACAGCCAACGCATTGATATCAGTGGCTTGTGCAAATTGTTTGGCTTGTTCAAAAGCGTTTTGTCCTGTGGAGCCATCGAGTACCAATAAAATCTCATGTGGTGCATTCGGTACAACTTTGTCCATGACACGTTTGATTTTAGAGAGCTCTTGCATGAGGTTGACTTTGTTGTGCAAGCGGCCTGCGGTATCGATAATGACAACATCGGCACCTTGTGCTTTGGCAGATTGCAGCGCATCAAATGCCACACTAGCTGGGTCTGCGCCCATGCCTTGCTGAACAATCGGAACGCCTACGCGCTCAGCCCAAATAATGAGTTGATCCACGGCAGCGGCTCTAAAGGTATCAGAAGCACCTAAAACGACTTTTAAGCCCGCTTGTTTCATTTGGTAAGCCAGTTTGCCAATGGTGGTTGTTTTGCCTACACCATTTACACCGACAACCATTAAAACGTAAGGATTGCCATCGGCAGGCTTGTCTACTTTTAATTGACCCTGAAAATTAGCGGCGTTTTCTTCTAGAAGCGCAATGATTTCATCGCGCAAAATTTGATTGAGTTCTTCGGAGTTGATGACGCGATCACGTGAAACCCTGCTCTCAATGCGCTCGATTATTTTGAGGGTGGTTTCTACACCTACATCGGCGGTAATTAGGATTTCTTCGAGTTCATCTAGGACGTCTTGGTCAACACGGCTTTTACCGATGAGAACGCGCGTTAGTTTTGAGAAAAACGTTTGCTTGGTTTTCTCTAGGCCTTGTTCGAGAGATTCTTTTTGCTCGGGTTCAAGGTTTTCTTTTTTAGACTTCGAAAAAAAATCAAATATGCCCATGATCTAAGGTATAAAAAAAAAGCTCCCGACATGGAAGCTTTTAAAGGGATTGCACAACAGATTAGTTTTTAGTAAACCAATCTTTCACTTTGTCGTTGTGTACGATTTCTTCTTTAAAGGTATATGATCCAGACTTTTCTGACTTGACCATTTTGATCACCTTTGTATGTTCTTTACCTCCACCTTTTTGGAGCGATGCGACTACTTTCTTTGCCATGTCTTATTATTTAATTTCTTTATGGACAGTCATGCGCTTAAGGATCGGGTTGTACTTTTTAATTTCCATACGATCCGGCGTGTTCTTACGATTCTTGGTAGTAATGTAACGTGATGTACCTGGCATACCTGACTCTTTGTGCTCAGTGCACTCGAGAATTACTTGGATGCGGTTACCTTTACTCTTCTTAGCCATTTTCTAACTTTTTATTCTGTTTCGCAACAGGTTATTTCAAAAACCCTTTTTGGCGTGCTTCTTTCAAGCAAGCTGAGATTCCTTTTTTATTGATGGTGCGCAATGCAGCAGCAGAAATCTTTAAAGTGATATAATTATCTTCTTCAGGAACGAAAAACTTCTTCGTGATCAAGTTCGGATAAAAACGACGCTTGGTCTTGCGATTAGAGTGAGATACGTTGTTTCCAACCATCACTGACTTTCCTGTTAACTGACAAACTCGTGACATGTCTAAATTATTACGTGTAATTACAAAAGCGGATGCAAAGATAACAACTTTTT
>CAZPWB010000076.1:0-7576 GCA_964590425.1 uncultured Lishizhenia sp.
TATTTTGCGATGGGCGGCGAACTCGACGAACTAGAATGGCGTACGTATCAGCCCCAACACTTTTATCAGAAGGTGGCAGCGTTGGTTGCTAAGTGGATTGGCTAGTACTGACTAAAAACTTTATTAAGCTTGCGAAGCATGCCAAAAAGCAGAAGCGCAGCCAAGCCTAATAAAATAAAGTTCACGTAGAAAAAGTTGGCTTTTTGTTCATAACCATCCCACATTGAGCTCAGGACACCAGAGAGTTTATTCCCTATAGAAGTTGCTAAAAACCAACCGCCCATCATTAATGACGTGAGGCGTGAAGGGCTGAGTTTAGAAACTAACGATAGCCCCATAGGACTCAGGAATAATTCACCAATCGTAATGACGGCATAAGAACTAATGAACCACCATGCTGAGGATTTCTCTGCGCCATTATTTGAGGCATAGACTGCACCAACCATTACTAAACACGATAGGGCAGAAATTAAAAGTCCGAAAGCAATTTTTGTAGGGGTAGAAGGCTCTTTTCCTTTCCTGTTTAAGAAAGCAAAAAAGGCGACTACTAAAGGAGTAAGTGCGATAACCCAAAATGGATTTACGCTTTGAAATAAATTGGTGTTAAAGACCTTTATTGTTGCCTCTTCTTTTGGGCAATCTTTCAGTGCTTGATTTTTAAAATAAGACGGATAATCGATGATTTTTTGATCTTTCTCGATGACCCGAAACTGATTATCAATAAAGGGTACACTATCTTTTTTATAAGTAATTTCTTCTGAGAGTTTCAAGCTAGATGTAATGGGTTCAACTACTGCTGGTACTTCACGGTCGGTATAGTTCATAGCCCATGTATTCATGGTAGATCCATTTTGTTTGAAAATAGCCCAAAACGCAATGACTACTGCAAAAATAGAAAGCATGGCACCAATTTGCGGTTTCTCGCTGGCAGGTGATTTACGGTATAAGTGAATATAAAAGAACACAACTGGAATGCAGCCGAACAAAAATGCGTCCGTCGATTTGGAGCCAACAAGTGGCGTTTCAAAAGTTAAAGGAATGAGTCCAAAGATGACTGCGGGAAGCAAAATAGTACCCAGAATTTTGAGCAGTGGCATATCGGTTTCGCTTACGGGCTTGATTTGATCGGCGTGCTTGTAGTGTTTTGTTCCTATGATAAAAACCAAAACACCAATAAACATGCCGACACCAGCAGCCCAAAAAGCGGCGTACCAACCGTACATATTATAGAGTGCTGCTCCAAAGAAGTTGCAAACAAATGCTCCAATATTTATTCCCATATAAAAAATATTGTAACCAGCATCTTTGCGTGCTTTGTAGTTTTCTTCGTTGTAGACATTTCCCAGAAGAGTGGAAATATTAGGTTTGAAAAAGCCATTGCCCATAATGATTAGAGTCATGGAGAGGTACAAAAAGTTGAGGTCCTTGATGGACATCAGAATGTAGCCAAGTCCCATGAGAATTCCACCAATAATGATGGATTTACGGTAACCCAAAATGCGGTCTGCAAGTAAGCCTCCGATAAATGGGGTCAGGAATACCAATGCAATGAATGTGCCGTATAGGTCGCTCGATTGCGCTTCATTGAGGCCGAATCCACGCTCTGTATCTTTGAGATATAGCGTGAAAATTCCAATCATGAGGTAGTAACCGAAACGCTCCCACATTTCTGATAAAAATAGAAAGGGGAGCGCTCTAGGGTGTTTTGAACCAAACATACTTAGGTAATAAAGATTAACGGATGCCGTGCATCATAGAAAGTAATTTCTTTTGTAGCAAGAATAAGATAATTGCTGCTATTCCCCCCATAAATACAAACACCATAAAGAAGCTGTATAGAGAATTGACTTTGAAACCGAAGAAAGATTTCTCTTGAACTTTGGAGTCAGTGGTAATTTGCTTGAATGCGTTATCTCTTTCTGCTTTTTCTTTGATTTTGCTGAAGTTGACCGAGGAAATAGCTACATAATCCTGATCACCAAAAGTTTTCGGCTCGGCAAGTAACTCTTCTTTACCTTCTTTGCGTTCTAATAATTGAACTTTGCTCGATGCTTCTTGTGCAAGCACTGTCTGAACATTTACATATTGTTCGGGATACAATTTAGAAAGCATGCCTGCAAAGTCATTTGCCATCGCATTGCTCATGAACCAGATTCCCATTAATAAAGAGCCCAGGCGTAACGGTGCCAAACGCGCCACCATAGACAAACCAATTGGAGAAAGACAAAGCTCTCCTAAGGTGTGGACAAGATACATGCTGAGTAGCCAGAACATACTTGTTTTTGTAGAACCTTCTACGCCAGCAACACCTACGGCAATTATAAAATAGCCAATTGCTAGAAGGAATAAGCCAACTGCTTGCTTCACTGGTGAAGCCGGTTCCATATTGCGTTTACCCAAATAACCCCATAACACTGCAAAAAGTGGTGCAAAAATGATAATGGCTAACGGATTTACGGATTGAAAGTAAGAGGCGGGCATTTCCCAACCAAAAATGGTACGATCGGTTTGCTGATCTGCAAATAGGGTTAAAGAGGCTCCGGCTTGTTCAAAAGCTGACCAAAAGAAAATCACGAAGAAGGCGATGATATAAATAACGATGATGCGCGAACGCTCTATTTTTGATAATGACGGATCAGTAATGACAAAACCTGAGGCCGCAATAGAGGTTGCAAAAATGAGTGTCGAGACAAAATTGAAGCCTACTAATTGCATAAATACATACCAAAGAGCTGCATAAACGGCTAACCAAAGTGCTATGCGTTGTAAAGGATTAGAAGCCGTTTGTTTTTCTTCTTTAGCTTCCTCGATAGGCTTCACATACGGCTTTGGTTTACCACCAACTATTTCTCCGTCAGCTGATACAATATATTTATTTTTGAGTAATTCAAAAACAACAACACCAATAAGCATCCCGATACCGGCAGCCAAAAATCCCCAGCGGTAATCTACTTTTTCTGCAAGTGTTCCGCAAACAAGCGGTGAAAAAAATGCACCAAGGTTAATACCCATATAGAAAATTGAGAAGGCGCCATCTACGCGTTTGTCACCAGGTGCATAAAGTTGGTTGACCATTGTAGAAATATTGGGTTTGAAAAAACCATTTCCTATAATTAAAGAAAGCAATCCTATGTAAAAGGCTATAGAGGCAAATGATGTACCTAAGGAGCTTGCTGAGAAAAACAACATAAACTGTCCAATGGCCATAATGATACCACCGACTAAAATCGACTTGCGATTACCCCAATAGCGGTCAGAGATGTAGCCACCAATTAACGGCGTAAGGTACACAAGTCCGGTGTAGTTACCGTAAAGGCCTGAAGCGAATTCTGAATCAAATAAAAGTGCTTTTGTCATAAAAAGCATCAGAATGGCACGCATGCCATAGTAGCTAAAACGTTCCCACATCTCAGTTACAAAGAGGAGGTAGAGTCCTTTAGGGTGTCCTTTTTGAATAGTTTGTTCCATAGTTTGTTCACATTAATTTGGCCGAATATACTAATTTTGGCGCGAAATAAATCGAAAATGACAAACTGGTTAGAACGAACTGAGTTGCTCTTGAGTGAGCAGAGTATGACCCAACTGAAGTCTGCACATGTCCTGATTGTGGGGCTTGGTGGCATTGGTTCATATGCTGCAGAATTTATCGCAAGAGCTGGCGTTGGCAAAATGACCATCATCGATGGCGACGTATTTGACCCTTCCAACAAAAATCGGCAGTTGACCGCTTTGGATTCAACTATTAATCAGAATAAGGCGAAGGTTCTGGCTGCGCGCATCAAGGATATTAATCCTGCGTGTGAATTAATTGTCATGGAAGAATTTGTATTGCCCGAACGTGTTTGGGAGATTTTAAAAACAGACGAGCCCGATTACGTCATGGATTGCATCGATTCGGTAACCCCGAAATTAGAATGGATTTTAGCGTGCAAGCGTTTGAAGATAAAAATCATTTCTCATATGGGTGCTGGTGGAAAAACAGATCCGACGCAAGTGAGGGTTTCAAATATGGAGCAGCTTTCAGGATGTAAACTCGGCGCGCATATTAAAAAACGCATGAAACGAAAAAATGCATCGTATCGCGGAGTTAAAGTTGTATTTTCTACAGAAGTGCAGCAGCCCCATTCACTTAAAATGACCGACGGAACTCGCTATAAAAAGAGTTTTTATGGCACGGTAAGTTACATGCCAGCACTTTTTGGTTTAATGGGAGCAGCAGAGGTCTTGCGTCATTTGAGTAAGGTGAAATCTGCGCTAACTACTTAGCAATAACTTTTACTACTGCTTTAACAATTGCTGCTTTCTGGCGAACTTCTTGCATATTGGCTCCGGTGATGGTGATGTGTCCCATTTTACGGAATGGTTTTGTAGTCGCTTTCGCATAAAGGTGTGGATGAACTCCTGGCAAGGCAAGTATTTCTTCAAGGCCTTCATAATAAACGGGGCCTTCATGACCTTTCTCGCCAATCAAATTGAGCATAGCGCCCGCCTGAATAAGCTCTGTTGATCCGAGTGGTAGGTTCAGGATGGCACGCAAATGCTGTTCAAATTGAGAACTCTGGCAAACTTCAATGGTATGATGCCCGCTATTGTGTGGTCTTGGGGCAATTTCATTGACCAAAAGTGTGTTGTCTGTGGTTAAGAAAAATTCAACGGCCAACAGACCAATCATGTCGAGTTTTTCAATGATATCAATGGCAATTTGCTGCGCTTTATTTTCAATTTCTGTAGAAACAGCAGCTGGTGAAAACAAGAATTCAACTAAGTTAGCCTCAGGATTGAATTCGCACTCTACAAGCGGAAAACATTTGGTTTGCCCTTGCTCGTTTCTGGCAACAATCACTGAAAGTTCTTTCGAAAAGGGGATGCAGGCCTCAATTATGGACGGCGCCTGGAAACTATTTTTAAGCGCTGTTTCGTCCTTGATAATTTGAACTCCTTTGCCGTCGTAACCACCTGTGCGCAATTTGTGCACAACTGGGAATTCAAAGGGGATTTCTGAGCTATTATTGGGCTCCCAGAAAATGTATGGAGCGGTAGGGATCTCATTGTTCTTGTAGAAATCTTTCTGAAGACCTTTGTCCCGGATCAATTCTAACACTTCGGGTTGCGGATAAACCTTTACACCCTTTTGTACTAGTGTTTTGAGGGCGTCCGTATTGACGTTTTCTATTTCTACAGTGATCAAATCTTTGTCTTGACCAAAATTGAGAACGGTTTGGGCATCGAGCAAAGAGCCGTTTTCAAAGGAGTGGGCAATAGCTGCACACGGTGCCTGAGGGTCTGGGTCAAGCATATGTAATTGAATGTCAAGACTATTTGCTGCTTGAATGAGCATGCGTCCTAGTTGTCCTCCTCCGAGTACGCCGATTTTGTACTCGCTTCCGTACCAAGTTTTTGCCATGGCGCAAAGATACGTTTAAAATTGTACCTTTGTATTCAAGATGAGTGCAGCGGTTCAAATACACGACCTTTCTTTTGTTCCTTTTATAGATCAAGCGCAAATTCAAACACGCATTGAGGCTTTGGCAAAAGAAATTGATACCCAGTTCACCGGTAAAGATCCATTATTTTTAGCGGTGCTCAACGGCGCCTTTCTGTTTGCAGCTGACTTGCTCCGAGAACTCAAGTGCAAACCTGAAATTAGTTTTGTCAAAGTAAGTTCTTATCAAGGTACGCAATCAACTGGAAGGGTAGACGAACTCATCGGTTTACAAACCAGTTTGAAAGATCGACACGTGGTCGTTTTAGAAGATATTTTGGACACTGGCGTGACTATACACAAAATTTTTACCTTACTAGAATCTGAACAACCTGCAAGCATCTCCATTTGCACACTCTTACTCAAACCTGAGGCCTATAAAGGCAAACACCAGCCCGAATTTGTTGGTTTTGAAATCCCTGATAAATTTGTTGTTGGTTATGGGCTTGATTACAAAGAATATGGTCGAGAACTTAAGTCAATATATCAATTAATCAATTAGTTATGCTCAATATCGTACTATTTGGCCCTCCAGGGGCAGGCAAAGGAACCCAATCAGAAAGACTTATTGAAAAGTACAATTTAGTTCACCTATCCACAGGTGATGTCTTTCGTGCTAATATCAAAGGTGAGACTGAACTTGGTAAGTTAGCCAAGAGTTACATGGATGCTGGCCAATTAGTGCCTGATGCCGTAACTATTGATATGTTGCGTTCTGAAGTAGCCAAACACACCGATCCAAAAGGTTTTATTTTTGACGGTTTCCCTAGAACAAATGCACAAGCTCAGGCTCTTGATGAGTTTCTTTCGAGTTTGAATACGCAAATTTCTTTGATGTTAGCTCTTGAGGTTGAGGAGCAAGAATTGAAGACACGTTTACTCAAAAGAGCTGAGGTTTCGGGCAGAGCAGATGATGCAGATCCAGCAGTTATTGAAAAAAGAATCTCGGTGTATAACCAAGAAACCGCTCCGGTAAAAGCGTTTTACCAAGCACAAGAGAAATTTGTTGCCATCGATGGCATTGGCAGCATCGACGATATCACTCAAAGATTATTCGCTGCCATAGATACAACTTTATAAATGGCTTCAGATAACTTCGTAGACTACGTCAAAATACATTGTACCTCCGGAAACGGGGGTGGGGGGTCCACGCACTTCAGACGTGAAAAATACATTCCGAAAGGAGGCCCTGATGGAGGAGACGGCGGACGCGGAGGTCATGTCATTTTACGTGGTAACAAACAACTTTGGACTTTATTACACCTAAAGTTTCAAAAGCACATCAAGGCAGGTCATGGCGCACATGGTGCTGGAAATCTCAAAACAGGTTCACAAGGTGACGACGTCTATATTGACGTTCCACTCGGAACCCTTGCAAAGGATGGTGAAACTGGAGAAGTTTTATTCGAAATTACCGAAGAAGGAGAAGAGCGCATCATTCAACGTGGTGGTCGCGGTGGTTTAGGAAACAATCATTTTAAATCCCCTACCAATCAAACGCCACGCTATGCTCAGCCAGGTGAAGAAGGCCTTGAGGGCTGGAAAATCTTAGAATTAAAAATATTAGCAGACGTAGGATTGGTTGGTTTTCCGAATGCGGGTAAAAGTACTTTGCTTTCCGTGTTGTCTGCGGCTAAACCAGAAATCGGGGATTATCCTTTTACTACATTGAGGCCTAATTTAGGGATCGTAGATTACCGCGATTACCGTTCATTTGTTATGGCTGATATTCCTGGTATCATAGAAGGCGCACATGCTGGAAAGGGTCTTGGTCTTCGCTTCTTGCGCCATATCGAACGCAATTCTTTGCTTTTGTTTATGGTTCCGGCCGATGCCGATGATATCCACAAAGAATACCAAATTTTGCTCAATGAGCTCAAGCAATACAACCCAGAATTATTGCACAAACAACGCTTATTGGCCATTACAAAGGCAGACATGCTCGATGATGAATTGAAAGCAGCGCTGGCTAAAGATTTACCAGCGATTCCTTATCTGTTTATCTCTTCAGTTGCTCAGCAGGGTCTCACTGAACTCAAAGACCTGATTTGGAAGCACTTGAATCATGACTGATTTCATTTTTCAGATAGACCG
>CAZPWB010000077.1:0-5929 GCA_964590425.1 uncultured Lishizhenia sp.
AATTCCTTTAAATCTAGGTAAAAGACTTTAATTGGATTAACGGAACTCAAGAAATATACTTTATCAGGCTATACTGGGCTAAAATTCTTACCGGGAAAGCTTAATTACAAATTGAAGTGCACAAAAAGAGGAGCGCGCCCCTCTTTTTTTTATAACGTGAAGGCTTGTTCAAGGTCGGTAATTAAGTCGTTTGGGTCTTCAACGCCAATGCTCAGTCTGATCAATTTCTCGGTGATATTCATCTTTATTTTATCAGACTCTGGAATATCAACATGCGTCATAGTTCCCGGGTGTTCAGCCAAACTTTCAGTTGAACCCAAACTCACTGCCAATTTGAACAATTTCAATTTATTCAAGAAGGCAAATGCCGTTTTTTCAGTTCCTTTGATATCAAAACTAATCATGGCGCCAGGTCCCAAGCACTGTTCTTTGTAAATTTGATTTGAGCGAGCTGAAACTTGCCCGCCTTCTCCTAAGAAATAAACTTTTTCTACTTTAGGATGCTTCGCTAAAAATTGAGCTATTTCTTTAGCATTGCTCTGTTGGCGCTCCATTCTGATTTGCAAGGTCTCCATCGAACGCAATAACATCCATGCCGTATGCGGAGAAATCATATTGCCTAGAAAAGTACGCAAAGTCTTCACTCGAGTGATCACTTCAGACGTACCCATAACTGCTCCTGCTATTAAATCTGAGTGCCCACCTAAATATTTTGTGGCAGAGTAGACTGTCATATCTGCGCCCAATTCCAATGGTTTCTGCCACAAAGGCCCAAGGTATGTATTATCAACAGCCACAAAAACTTTAGCTTCATTTAATTTCGAATAATGAACGCCGAGGGAAACCATTTCCTTGATTGAAAAAAGATCATTAGTTGGATTTGCAGGTGTTTCTATATAAATTAATCCCAAATTATGCGCCAAGCCGCTCTGATCAATTTTCTCTTTAACTTTTTCGGTTGTGTCATGAACCCCAAATTCTATAGCGTGTACTCCAAATTTTGAAAGCACATGATGAATGAAATGATGCGTGCCTCCATACACAGGCGCTGAATACAATAACAAAGAGCCTGGCTTTAAAAACTCAAGTAACACTGTTGAAATAGCACTCATGCCAGACTCAAACACAGCAGAGCCAGCAGCAGCATCCCAAAGCGTGAGTCTATCTTCTAAAATTTCTAAATTTGGATTATTGATGCGGCTGTAAATTAGCCCAAGCTCTTCATTGGGTCTTGAAGCGCGATGTCCATAAGCCAATTGAAAAAAATCTTTCCCCTCCTCTGCTGACTTAAATACAAAGGTAGAGGTGAGGAAGATGGGGCATTTGACTGCTCCTTGACTCAGTTCAGGCTTGTAGCCATGACTCATCATTAAACTTTCAGGTTTCATGTTGTTGATTGATGTTGATTTTCAAAGATAATTTTTAATCGCGCATTCTCGGAAACTTCATCATAAATTCACCTAAAAATCTCATTTTTGCTTTATGAAAAACTTTCTCCTGCTATTTGTTTTTTTTATTGTTGCAAACAAAGCGTTCGCTCAACTATTAAACGGCCCAATGCTTGGCTACAACACTTACCGCGAACAAGCGCTATGGGTGCAAACTGCAAAGGCAGCCAAAGTAGAATTTGTATATCGCCCCTTAGGTTCGGGTTCAGTTTGGTTCAAAAGCACTGCCGTAAATACAAAAGAGAGCAAGGCTTTTGTAGCCGAAGTAGTACTAGATAATTTATCCCCAGGCACCACCTATGAGTATTTGGTTCATCTGAATGGAAAAGCTGTACCGGCCATTGGGAAGCAGCAATTTAAAACCCAAACAATATGGGCCTACCGAACAGATCCGCCCAATTATCAATTTGCTTTAGGCTCTTGTACTTATATCAATGAAGAGGTGACAGATCGAAACGGAAAGCCATACGGAGGTGATTACCAAATATTCAAAGCGATCGAGGCAAACGAACCTCATTTCATGCTTTGGCTCGGTGATAACACTTATTTCAGAGAGTCTGACTGGACAACAAAAAGCGGCATGCAGCACCGATATACGCACAGTCGAAACCTTCCTGAACTGAAAGCGCTTTTGGCAAATACACCCCAATATGCCATTTGGGATGACCACGATTTTGGCCCAAACAATTCAGACAGAAGCTTTATCAATAAAGAACTGAGTAAGGAGACCTTTGATTTGTTTTGGTCAAACCCAACACATGAGCATCCAGATCTACAAGGCATTACCACTCAGTTTGATTGGTCTGATTGTCAGTTTTTTCTTTTAGATAATCGTTATAACCGCGCACCTAATGAAAGACTAGACGGTGACAGAACTATACTAGGAACTCAACAACTTGAATGGTTCAAAGAGGCAATACTAAACAGCCCTGCTACCTTTAAATTTGTCGCAATTGGTGGGCAGTTTTTGAATACGGCACCTGTTTTTGAAAATTATAGTGCTAATGGCTATGACAAAGAACGTCAAGAAATTATCGATTTTATTTACAAGCATCAGATAAAAAATGTCATCTTCTTAACTGGTGATCGCCATCATAGTGAGTTAAGCGTGCTTGAAAAAGAAGGTCAACCAACCATTTACGACCTCACCATTTCACCACTGACTTCAGGAGTTCATGACGCCAGTTCGCAAGCAAATTCTTTAAGAGTTGCAGGAAGCCATATTGCGGTGCGCAACTTTGCCCTAATCAATGTTTCTGGCCCTCTTAAAGCACGTGAGCTCGATATTCAAATTCAGAGTTCCGATAACAAGGCGCTGTGGCTGACCAAAATTAAAGCACAGTAAATCAATTATCCTGCTTAATTTAGAGTATGCAAGTATGTGTTTATTGCGCCTCCAGTGGGCGAATTCATCAGGATTATTTCAATGCGACTGCAAAGCTGGCGCAAGAACTTGTAGCCCATGATTTCACAGTGGTTTTTGGCGGTGGCTCATCTGGCCTGATGGGGCAGTTGGCAGATAGCGTGTTGAATGCCGGTGGTAAAATCAAAGGCATTATGCCGCAATTCATGAACGAAGTAGAATGGGGGCACCAAGGTGTGTCTGATTTTACTTATACAGAAACCATGCATGAACGCAAAGCGAAATTCTTAGAAGGAACAGATGCACTAATTGCCTTACCAGGTGGCCCAGGTACTTTTGAAGAGTTATTTGAAGCCATTACCCTTAAAAAGTTAGCGCAATTCACCAAACCAATCGTGCTACTCAATACACGCAATTATTTCAAGCCCTTCATAGACCTCATGCAACACGCAGTCAATGAGAAGTTTATGACTGATGATTTAAACGAACTTTTCACGGTTGTTAATGAGCCAGAAGCAGTCATTACAGCCGTTCAAAATGCGCACATCTGGAGCAAAGGATTGCGTGATGCAGGCAATCTGAGGTAAGCTTATTTATTTCATTAAAATTTAATCTTACAGCTTGATTTTTGCTTCATATTATATCGTAATATTGCGATGTATAAGTTGTAAGGAATTTGCATTAAAGCATAAGTACTTCAGCTTCAAGAAAATTTAAATTTAATAACCAAAGATCAATAAGCAAACGCAAGATGGGAATTACCAAAGTAGAATCGTATAACGAACAAACACTAACCCTCGCAGCTCTATTTAAAGCGCTAGGGCATCCGGCACGCATTGCTATTCTTGAATATTTAGCTAAAGAGAAAAAATGCATTTGCGGTGATATCGTGACAGAATTACCCTTATCACAAGCAAGTGTTTCTCGGCATTTACAAGAATTGAAAACAGCTGGGCTCATTAAAGGAACCATCACCGGAACATCTGTTTGCTATTGCATCAACGAACAACACCTTCCATTAATTGATCAATTTATAAATCAACTTTATTCACCAAACATAAATTCTTGTTGTCCATGAAATTCTCACAATTTAAAAGCGCTTTACAACTCGTAAAACCTGATTCAAATCCTGTATTTCTGCAAATTGACGGACTCGCCATAGCAGCACATTATCACATCACTGAAATCGGTTTGGTACTTAAAAACTATGTAGACTGTGGGGGAGTGGTCCGTCAGGAAAGAAAAGCAAGCATGCAAATTTGGTTAGCAAATGACACAGATCATAGGCTGAGTGCGGAAAAACTGCTTGCTATCATTGAAAAATCGGAACAATTATTTGGCTTGAAAGAGGAAGATCTTGAAGTTGAATACCAAGGCTTAACCATTGAAACCTATGGCCTTGCAGCGCAAGATTTCGGCTTTCAATTCATAGCAAAACAAACAACTTGTTTAGCACCTGGGCATTGCGGAATTCCAGAAGCTCAATTACCCGAAAATATGAAAGCCACATCCACGTCTTGTTGTTCCCCATCAAGCGGTTGTTGTTAAAAGATATAACCTCATTAACGAGCAATAGAAACTTAATTATTCATTAGTTATTCCCATGAAAAACAAAAGACTCAATTTCGTAGACCGCTACTTAACGCTTTGGATATTTTTGGCGATGGGTGTAGGCGTAGCGCTCGGTAATTTATTTCCAACTATAGATAACTGGATCAATCAGTTTTCAGTAGGGACTACCAATATTCCGTTAGCTATTGGCTTAATCATCATGATGATACCACCATTGGTAAAAGTTAATTTTAAGCAAATTCCGATAGTTTTTCAAAATAGAAAACTCTTGACACTTTCCTTGATCATTACTTGGATTGTAGGGCCTTTTTTAATGTTTTTACTCGCAACCACGTTTCTGATTGACAAGCCCGAATACCTCACCGGGCTCATTATCATTGGTTTAGCACCTTGTATTGCCATGGTCATTGTTTGGAACGAATTGGCGGGCGGCAACCGTGAATTAGCAGCGGGTTTGGTGGGCATCAATAGTTTGTTGCAAGTTTTCTTCTTTAGCAGTTACGCCTGGTTTTATTTAGAAATCATGCTGCCACTTTTTGGCTACGCATCTTTGCAAATTGACCTCAGTTTTTGGGAAGTAGCTAAAACGGTAGGCATCTATTTAGGCTTGCCATTCACAATAGCCATTTTACTAAGAACCTTAACCATTCAAACAAAAGGCATCGGTTACCTCAATACCAAATTGATTCCGAAGATTTCACCATTTACGTTGTACGCGCTTTTGTTTACTATTGTAGTGATGTTTAGCTTAAAAGGGCAATTGATTGCGCAATTACCATTAGATGTTGTTCAAGTTGCCATACCGCTGGTTATATTCTTCCTTGTGATGTTCTTTTTGATGTTTTGGGTCGCTAAAAAAAGTGGTGCTACTTATACTGAAACTACCACGGTAGCCTTTACCGCCGCCGGGAACAACTTTGAATTAGCTATTGCGGTTTCCATTGGCGTATTCGGACTCAATTCAGGGCAAGCATTTGCAGGTGTTATAGGCCCATTGGTAGAAGTTCCCGCTTTGATTTTATTAGTGAAAGCAAGTCTTTATTTGAAAAAATATTTCCATTCCTAATAATGATTCCAAAAGGATGAAAATCCAAGATTTTAAATCAACATTTTTATTTGCTAATTAATAATTCAATACTTTGAAAAAGAACATTTTAGTGCTTTGCACCGGCAATAGCTGTAGAAGCCAAATAGCTGAAGGATACTTACGCTATTTTCATGGCAATGTCGCAAATATTTACAGTGCTGGTGTGGAAACGCATGGTGTGAATCCGCGAGCCATACAAACCATGTTGGAAGATGGCATTGATATTTCAGCACACACCTCCAATCATGTCGATGAATATCTAGAAATCAACTTTGACTTGATTTTAACTGTTTGTGACCACGCCAGCGAGCGCTGCCCAATTTTCCCAAGCACTGCTAAACGCCTGCATCATAACTTTCCAGACCCCGCAAAAGCGACCGGATCGGAGCAAGAAATCCGTGAAGCTTTTGCAGCAGTCCGCGAAGAAATTAAATCCTTTTGTCAGCAACTCGAGCTATA
>CAZPWB010000078.1:0-5857 GCA_964590425.1 uncultured Lishizhenia sp.
AGCTGATATAAATCAGTTTTTTTCAAAAACCTGGGTCATACTTATTGGTCCTTACTCTGACGAAATTTGCACTATGGGAATCGTATACCTGATGCTTATAGTCAGTCTCTGTTTGGCCGCCTTATTTTTAGGCTTCTTCTTCTGGGCCACAAAAAACGGACAATTCGACGACGACTACGGGCCTTCAGTTCGCGTCCTGTTTGAAGATGAACCAACCACTAAAGATGTTTAAAAATGGAAGTAGTAAAGTTTAGTTATGACAACAAGATTGTGCGCAATTTTGCCTATGCCACAGTCATTTGGGGAGTTACAGGCATGCTCGTTGGGCTCATCGCCGCATTGCAATTGGCCTTTCCAGATTTTTTCAATGACTATTTAGGTTTCAAATGGGTTTCATTTGGTCGCATTCGTCCTTTGCACACGAATGCCGTCATATTTGCATTTGTAGGCAACGGTATTTTTACTGGGGTTTATTACTCTTTGCAGCGCTTATTGAAAACGCGAATGTGGAGTGACAAACTGAGTAAAATCCATTTTTGGGGCTGGCAAGCCATTATTCTTTCAGCCGTTTTGACCTTGCCCTTTGGCATTACCTCCTCCAAAGAATATGCTGAATTGGAATGGCCTATCGATATTGCAATTGCAGGCATGTGGGTTGTTTGGGGCTGGAATATGTTCGCAACCATTTTAGTGCGCCGCGTTCAGCACTTATACGTAGCCATTTGGTTTTACCTTGCCACTTTTGTAACTGTGGCCATGCTCCACATTTTCAATTCTTTTGAATTACCGGTTTCTTTCTTCAAAAGCTATTCTTGGTATGCAGGTGTGCAAGATGCACTTGTTCAGTGGTGGTATGGTCATAATGCGGTAGCCTTCTTTCTAACAACACCTTATTTAGGTCTGATGTACTACTTTGTACCAAAGGCCGCCAACCGACCAGTATACTCATACCGTTTGTCAATTATTCACTTCTGGGCGCTCATTTTCTTATACATTTGGGCCGGACCTCACCACCTGCTCTATTCAACGCTTCCAGACTGGGCACAAAGTTTAGGGGTTGTCTTTTCCGTCATGCTCATCGCGCCATCTTGGGGAGGCATGCTCAATGGTTTACTCACCTTGCGCGGCGCCTGGGACAAAGTTCGCGACAACGTATTGCTCAAATTTATGGTGGTTGCACTCACCGCCTACGGGATGTCTACTTTTGAAGGCCCAATGCTTTCCTTAAAGAATGTAAACGTCATCTCGCACTTTACAGACTGGACCATTGCACACGTTCATATTGGTGGACTTGGTTGGAATGGGATGCTCACTTTTGGAATGCTCTATTGGCTGTTTCCGAAAATTTACCGCACAGAACTTTATTCTAAGAAAATGGCCAACCAGCATTTCTGGATTGCAACCTTAGGTATTTTACTTTATGCAGTACCAATGTACATTGCAGGTTTCATGCAGGGCTTGATGTGGCAAGATTTCAAACCAGATGGGACACTTCAAAATGCAGATTTCCTCAAAACGGTTACACAACTCAAACCTTACTACTACCTCCGCTCAATAGGTGGTCTTTTATACCTTTCTGGAGCTATTTTGATGTTCTACAACTTGGTGAAAACAGCCAAATCTGGTTCTTTACTCGCCAATGAACCTGCAGAAGCACCAGCTGTGCTCGAACAACATGGACAAGGCAAAGGTGAATATTGGCACAAAGTCATTGAACGCAAGCCTGTTCAGTTCATGATCTTGAGTTTAATTGTGGTGGCAATCGGCGGTATTGTAGAAATTATCCCAACCATGATTGTCGACTCAAACGTCGCTAAAATTGCATCGGTGAAGCCATACACGCCGCTCGAACTTGAAGGACGCGATATTTATGTACGCGAAGGCTGTTACAATTGCCACTCTCAATTGGTCAGGCCATTGCGTTTTGAAACAGCTCGTTACGGCGACTACTCAAAATCTGGCGAATTTGTCTATGACCACCCCTTCCAATGGGGCTCCAAACGCACTGGGCCTGACCTCGCAAGAGAAGGTGGCAACGCGAAAATTCGAAAATCAAATTTCTGGCATTACCAACACTTAATTGCACCTAAAGATGTATCACCAGGATCCATTATGCCAGCTTATACTTGGTTGCGCGATGATAATTTAGACTTAGCACTTACTGAAAAGAAAATTAGGGCCATGCAAACCTTAGGTGTGCCCTACGCAAAAGGCTATGACAAAAAAGCCATTGCAGATTTGAAAGCACAAGCCAAACTTGTCGCTGAAGATATTGTCAATACTACTCCTAAACAAGCTCTGATTGGTGTCAATAAGGCAGCTTTGGTCAAGGACATCCAACAGAAAGAAATCGTGGCAGTCATTGCTTATCTGCAACGCCTTGGAGTCGATATCACATTACAACCTAAAAAATAAGAACCATGCTGCGCTTTATCAAACACAACCTCACGAGCATGCTGGGTATTGAAATTTACCCGCTCTTTTCTTTGGTTTTATTTACTGTATTCTTTGGGCTAGTCTTGCTTTATGTTTGGAAGATGAGCAAGGCCCGCATCATTGAATTGGCCGCCACACCGCTCGATTTAGAAGAAAACAACGACACCACAACCTATCAATAACTACCATATGAAAACGCTGAAATTCAACCTCCTTCTCGCAGTCGTTTTAGGCTTATTTCAAAATAGCAGCTGGGCCGCCGATGGTGCTGGTCTGTTTAAATCAAGATGCAACACTTGTCATATGATTGACAAGAATTCTACCGGCCCTAAACTGCAAGGCGTCAAGCAAAAATGGACCGATGCAGGTGAAGGCGAACTACTTTACAAATGGGTACAAAATTCCACAGAACTCATAGGTTCTGGCCAAAGCGCACTCGCCAAAGAAATCTCAAGCTTTAGTGCAACGGCCATGCCAGCGCAAGCATTGAGCAACGAAGAAATCGATGCGGTTTTTAGTTACATAGATAGTTATGTTCCACCGGTGGAAACCTCGACTACAGGAACAGACACAACAGTTGTTGTCGACCCCATAAAAGCAACTGATTACAAGGGTAATTTATCAATTTTCAATTGGCTCATTGTACTGACCGTTATTTTAATCGTTGCAATCATCGTAATGGCCGGAACACTCATTACGCTCATGAAGTCTGATTATTTCAAAAACAAATTAAAGGAAAGCGGTAACAAAACCAACATCTTGATTTTGATCCTCACAACGGGAGCTTTATTCTTAAATTCGAATGCACATGCGCTCAATTACATGCGTCCAGGGGAAGGTGAAAAAGATAGCCCTTGGCTAATGGTAGAAACCACCGATTTGCTTGCAATAATTGTCATTGATATCATTTTACTGATCGTTGTGTTGTACTTGCGCCATTTGTTCACTCAGATGATGACCATGGTGAGGCCAAAAATCGTCAAAGAAGAGGTGCAAGTGCTTGCTTCCTTCAAAAAAGTGAATCAAGTACTCACAGACGCCGTTCCGATCGAAGAAGAACATAAGATTTTGATGGATCATGAATACGATGGCATCCAAGAACTCGATAACAATTTGCCACCTTGGTGGGTTTGGGGTTTTTATGCAACCATCGTATTTGCTTTCATCTATCTCATCAACTACCACCTTCTTGGCGTTTCAGACTTGCAAATTAAAGCCTACGACAAGGAAATGAAAGTTGCCCAAAAAGAAGTGCAAGCCTACCTCAACAAGATGGCCATGAATGTAGATGAAACATCTGCTACCCTTATGACGGACCCAAGCGATTTGTCTGCAGGTGCAAGCATCTTTGCAGCCAATTGTGTGGCGTGTCACAAATCTAAAGGAGAAGGTGAAATTGGCCCCAACCTCACAGACCATACCTGGATTTTTGGTTACGACATCAAAGACGTATTCAAGACTGTCAAAAATGGCACGGCAAACGGCATGCCTGAACATTCTTCTAAATTCAACCCTATTCAAATACAGCAAGTTTCTTCTTATGTGCTGTCCCTTCCAGAAGCCAAAGGCCTAGCCCCACAAGGAACCATTATTGAGAAATAAATGAAACGCCATGAGTGAACAAGATGAAGCTTTCCGAGACCGGATTGCAACGGTAAATGAAAAAGGAAAACGCGTTTGGATTTTTCCTAAAAAACCATCAGGTTCATTTTATAACAAGCGTAAAATTGTCAGTTATTTTTTTCTGAGTATTCTATTTGCAGGGCCACATATACGAATCAAAGGAGAGCCGCTTCTTATGCTAAACTTGATCGAACGCAAGTTTGTCATTGTTGGACAAGTTTTTTGGCCGCAAGACATGTATATTTTTGCCGTCTTCCTTATTCTTGCGGTGGTATTCGTGATCCTTTTCACAATCATTTACGGTCGTATTTTTTGCGGTTGGGTTTGCCCGCAGACCATATTTATGGAAATGGTATTTCGCCGCATTGAATATTTAATCGAAGGTGATGCCGCCCAACAACGCCAACTCGACAAAGCGCCATGGGATACAACAAAAATCATCAAAAAAGCGAGCAAACACATCATTTTTTGGCTACTCTCCTTTCTCATAGCAAATACATTTTTAGCCTACATTATTGGCTCAGATGCGCTTTGGCAAATTCAAACAGATCCACTTGGCAGGCATTTAGGTGGTTTGATTGCCATCGTTATTTTCACCTATGCATTTTATGGCGTATTTGCTTTTTTGCGAGAACAAGTCTGCACAACAATTTGTCCATATGGTCGCTTACAGGGAGTGCTACTCGATCAAAACTCAATGGTGGTTGCATATGACCACGTTAGGGGTGAAAATCGCGCCAAAATCAAAAAAGGTGAAGACCGACAGTCGGCCCAAAAAGGGGCTTGTATCGATTGCTTTCAGTGCGTGCAAGTATGCCCAACAGGCATAGACATCAGAAACGGAACACAACTCGAATGCATTAATTGTACTGCTTGTATTGATGCTTGTGACCACATGATGGATGCAGTTGGTCAGGAGAAAGGATTGGTGCGCTTTGTATCAGAGGAAGGAATCAGAACTAGAAAACCTTTTGAATGGACCCGTCGCGTAAAGGCTTACTCTATCCTTCTTTTCGCATTGTTTCTCACCCTTGTACTTTTAATCTTGACAAGAGAAGATTTCCAAACCACGCTGATTCGGCAACGGGGCTCGACCTATCAAATGGATGAACACGGACACATAACTAATATTTATGAGGTAAACTTGCTCAATAAGACGCATCAGTCCTTCAAAGTTAGTTTCCGTCTGGAAAATCATCACGGCGAAATTCAAACGGTTAGAGAAAAATTAGTGCTCCAACCCGAGGCCGAACTCAAAGAGCGTTTGATCATTCGCTATCCCAGGACTTATATTGGAAATGGTAGCAAAAAAATCAATGTGCACATCTACGGCAACGGCAAAAAAATCCAAACCATCAAAACCAAATTCATCGGACCAATACTTTAACTTATGAGCTTTAGAAACGCAGTAATTATAGCTATGATCGCCTTTGTAGTCTTTATTAGCTACATGGTAGTGGTCATCACCAATGAATCTTCTGAATTGATTGCCGAAGATTATTATGAACAAGAACAAACCATTGATTCGGACATGATTGCTCAAAAAAGAGCACAAGAAGCAGGTTTACCTGTCCAATTTAAGGAACAAGACGGTAACCTTTGTTTTGAGACTAGCAGCAAAAATAAAATCAGCAAGCTTCATGTTTCATTTATGTGTTACAATGATAAAAACAGTGATCTAGAACTCGATCTCAAAATCGGCGCTCGCTTTCCAGTAGCTCAGCTTAAAAAAGGTGCTTACGCCATTTCAATTCGCTACCAAATCAAGGGAGAAACCTATCTTCAGCAAACTAGCTAT
>CAZPWB010000079.1:0-5726 GCA_964590425.1 uncultured Lishizhenia sp.
AAAACGTTGCAGAAAAGCGATCAAATTGCGCATAAGAGCAAAGATAGTAAATTTGATGCATGCTTGAGCTCAAAGGACACTGTGAAAATTGCAGAAAATAAAGAAGTAATAAAAAATGATAAAGTTTGAATTAGAAACCCCTAGACTTTTTCTAAAATCCTTTGATCAGGAAACTTATGACCTGATTTTTTCAAGTTGTAACGAACAAGAAATTCGCCAAATTTTTGGGCATCTGAATGATGAAGAATACGAACTTTTCTATAGCCTTAAGAAAGACGAATTCAAACGAAAAGGCTATATGTCTGAGGCCCTGCAAGCCATCCTCGAATACGGCAAAAACCAAATGGATTTATACCGCATAGAAGCATTTGTTGCCATCAATAACATACCGTCAAATCGTTTAATGGAGAAGTTTGGCTTCCAAAAAGAAACCACCCTCAAACATCGTTATCAGTTTGGCGATGAAGTAGATACAGATAATTTTTATAGTCTTTTACCAAATCCAAAATATCAATAATGAAAATCATTTTAACAGGTGCTACCGGCATGATCGGCGAAGGCATATTGATAGAATGCCTCAACGATGCGCGCATCGAAGAAATCTTGAGCGTAAGCCGTAAAGGAAGCGGTAAATCGCATCCTAAACTCAAAGAGTATATCGTACCTGAATTTTTAGACTTAACCGAAAATGACCCAAAACTAGCTGGTTATGATGCCTGTTTCTTTTGTGCAGGTGTGAGCTCAGTGGGCATGGACAAAGCGCTTTATGAAAAACTTACCTACGACACCACCATGGCCTTTGCTAAAGCGCTAGGAAATCAGCCGCAGCTTTCTTTTGTGTATGTCAGTGGTGGCGGAACCGACCGCAGCGAAAAAGGTCGTCTGCATTGGGCCCGTATCAAAGGAAAAGTTGAAAATGACCTCCTCAAAATGCCGTTCAAAACAGCTTTTGGTTTCAGAATTGGCATGATGATTCCGGCTGAGGGTCAGCAACATGTCTTGAAATACTACAATTATTTGGGCTGGATGTCGCCGTTCATTCGTACCTTTTTTCCGAACGTCATTAGCACCATGCAACAAGTGGCCAACGCTATGATCCGCGTTTGCTCAGAAGGTTATGCTAGCGATATCATTTATGTGAAAGACATCAGGAGGTTAGCGAAGGATAATTAAGCCCTACTCAAAATGAAAAACCACATTTTTTTGCTATTCGTTAAACAACTCAAAGACCGCAACGAAACCATGTTTTATTTCGGTTTGGTTTGCCTTGTGCTCTCCATTCTTTTTTTGATTTTAGCCCGAACCAGCTCCACACAAGTCTATGGTGTTACCGCTTGGTATAAACCATTCAAGTTTGCCTTCTCAACACTCACTTTTGCTTGGGCGATGGGCTGGTATTGCTATTATTTGCCAAATTTCAATATCAAGTTTTTCAATTGGTCCATCATCGTGTTGTTAGGCTTTGAAATCGCATACATTGCCATTCAGGCGGGTAGAGGTCAACTCTCGCATTATAACATGAGCACGCCAGTTTATGCGGCGCTTTATTCCATGATGGCTTTAGCAGCTTCCTTGGCCACCATCTTTACCGCCTATGTCGGTTATCAATTTTTCACGCAGTCGTTTCCCGAGTTGCCAACGCATTACCTCTGGGCCATCCGCTTGTCTATCGTCATCTTTGTGATCTTCTCCTTCGAAGGTTTTGCCATGGGCTCCACCCTCAGCCATAGCGTCGGTGCACTCAACGACAACTCAAACTTGTTCATCATGGGCTGGAGCAAAACGGTCGGTGATCTACGCGTCTCGCATTTCATTGGCATGCACGCCTTACAGGTGTTGCCGGTCCTTTCCTTTTATGTTTTAAAGAATACCAAATTGACTATTGTTATTGCCATCCTCTACGGACTTTTAGCGCTCTCAACCTTGATTCAGGCCTTGAAAGGAAAACCACTATTTGCCGCGAAGGCGAATACGGAAGAGGTGGGGTAGGAACTACTTCGTAGCCTTCGAATTAAAAAGCTTGTTGGTTGAAACCAAGACAAGCAGTAAAATCAAGGTAAAGGCAGAAGCATCTTTAGGATTTTGGAAATAGTCGAAGAAAAGATACCCCATTGCAAGCAATACAATTGCCACGTAGCCCATCTTAATGAGAGAGTTTTTTACTTGCTTTTTTGCGATAAGCGCCAAAGGGAAAATTGCTAAGACAGCTAGAATGATGAGTAGTGTTTCCATTTGATAAATGTAAGGATTATTTCTTTGGTTCAATAAAAAGATGAATGAAGCGTTTGTTATGTTTTATTATGAAAATCAACATTTTAGTTTGTTTGGCTATATGCTTAAATACGAGTTTTGTCTTTAGCCAACATGCATTTAAAGACACGAGCAAACGGTATGGATTGCACTTGGGATTAAATTATGGAGCAGGAATTGTTGGCGGCACCTATGGTGGAGGCGCATTAAAACTTGGACCTAGCGTTGGTTTGCATCTCAATGAAAGAATGGTTTTAGGCTTAGAATTAAATACGGGCTACCAAATTGTTTATTCTAAAGAACCAAATGCCATTCCAAGTACGTATTTATCAAGATGGTTTGGTCCATTTTATCGTTTTTATTTCTTTGAGTCCGGACGCAAATGGAATATTCAATCTAGCCTCAATTATGTTTACGGAAGCTACTATGCATATAGTGAACCAGAAAAAATCTATACAACCTATCATACTGCAATTGTTAGCTTCGGGCTTTGTTATAAGGTTAAAAAGTCCCGTATTGAGATGGGATATCGTTATACTTTTTTAATGAATACCACACCGGTTGATGCCAAACAAGTGAATACCTTGTTTTTGGGAGTAACTAGGAATTTTTAAACGGATTATTCGCATAACCTAGTGAACCCTTTTGCGGAGAGAGAGGGATTACGCTGCGCGTGCTCTCCTCCCTACGGTCGTCGGGTCGAACCCAAGGGTTCTCATCCAAAAATCTCCTTAAACAAAAAAAGCAACCATTCGGTTGCTTTTTTTATCAGCGGAGAGAGAGGGATTCGAACCCTCGATAAGCTTTAGACCTATACACACTTTCCAGGCGTGCTCCTTCAACCACTCGGACACCTCTCCAGGTTTTTAGTGGAGTGCAAAGATACGAAGCTTTTTTGATTCGAGAAATTTTGGTGTAGTTGGCTTATTTTGTGGGGGTAGTCATGCGAAAAAGGATGACTAATGCCGAGCAAATGGTTAAAAAACCGATGGCGAAGATCGCTGAATTGATGGACCAAAAATCAATGAGGATACCCGTGAGCAAGGCACCAAATGCATAGCCGAGGTCTCTCCATAAGCGGTATATACCGATGCTTTGGGCACGTTGGCTGGGGTGGGTGTTGTCTGCAATTGCGGCTAAAAATGTAGGATAAACAACGGCTGTTCCAAGACCAAGTATTACGCTGAGTACAGCGAATGCCATAAATGAACTGACCCAAATGAAGCCAAGAATGGCCAGCCCTTGTAAAAACATACCCCAAAACAGCAAAGCTTTTTTAGCGAAGCGGTCTGCAAGTTTGCCAGTAAATAACTGACTTAAGCCCCAAACTGATGGGTAAATGGCAATGATTTGAGCGAGTTCTGTGGCGGAAAAACCTTTGCTTAAGAGTAAGATTGGGAACAAACCCCAGATCATGCCATCATTCAGGTTATTGACCAAACCTCCTTGGCTAATGGTACCTAAATTTGGATGACGCCAAGAGGTATCACGGAAAATATGCTTGAGTAATGGCGTATTGCTTGTTTCGCCTTCAAGTTGAACGAAAGACTGCGTGTCTTTAATTAAAAAGATACTGAAAAGCAAGCCCAGAATGGAGAGCACAATTCCAATGTAAAATGGATAAGGCCGCAGTGCGTAGTTATTGGCAAAGTACGCGCTTAAAAAGGCAACGCCTCCTACTGCTAAATAACCAGCAGCTTCATTGATACCCATGGCAAAACCACGGTTTTTTGGCCCCACTAAATCAATTTTCATCACGACTGTACTACTCCAGGCCAATCCCTGATTGATGCCCAGAAATACGTTGGCAATAATAATCCAAGACCAATTTGGCGCAAATATGAGTAAAAGGGGTACTGGTAGTGCAAAAATCCAGCCGGCGATAAGTAATTTTCGACGACCATATTTATTGGCAAATGCCCCAGCGAAATAGTTGGTCAGCGCTTTGGTGATGCCAAATACGACAATAAAAGAAAGGATAGCGGTTTTGGCAGCTAAATGAAAGTCTTCTTCTGCCAATTGTGGCAAAATACTGCGTTCCATGCCGACCATGCCACCGACAAATATATTGACGATGACTAAAAGCGTGAATTGTTGCCAGTTTTCTTTGAGACCGAGTTTTTGGGTATTCATCACATCAACAACAAGCCAATCGAGAAGTAAATGAAGATGCCGATGACGTCATTGAGCGTTGTTACAAAAGGCCCAATAGCAAGTGCTGGATCAATTCTATAACGGTTCAGGATCATTGGGAAGAGCGTGCCGAAAATAGCGGCGAATAAAATCACGGTAAATAAAGACAAGCTCACTACAAAACCAAGATGCATGTTGACAAAAACAGTGGCTACTAAGAAAACCAAACTGGCTAAAATGAGGCCATTCATGAGTCCCACACTTCCTTCTCGGATGAGTTTTGGTAATATGCGACCTAAATCTTTATCGCCTCGTGCCAATGATTGCACCACGATTGCCGAAGACTGCACCCCCACATTTCCTCCCATGGCCGTAATGAGCGGGATAAAGAAAGCCATAGCAGGAATGGCAGTTATGCTGTCTTCAAAATTGGAAATCACTTTTGCCCCAATGGTACCACCCAACATAGCTATAATGAGCCAAGGTAGGCGCGAAAAACTCACCTTCCAAATTGCTGCATCTGAATCGACTTTGTCGGAGATACCGGTGGCCATTTGGAAATCTTTGTCGGCTTCTTCTTTGATGTAATCAACGACGTCATCAAGGGTAATGCGCCCAACTAATTTGTTTTGGTAGTCGACAACCGGAACAGAAACGAGGTCGTATTTTTCCATGACCTTAGCCACTATTTCGGCAGAATCACTAGCCTTTACCGAGATAATTTTTTTCCCCTGGTAAATAGACCCAATTTTTGTTCTGGAGTTCGCGAAGAGCAAGCGCTTCAAGGAGAGTACGCCAAGAAGGTGGTCGTCGTCATCTACCACAAAAATGTTGTATACCTTTTCAACATCTTCTGCTTGTTTGCGCAGTTCAATAATAGCACGGTTGACAGGCCATTCAATGTTGGCCTGAAAAAATTCTTTTTGCATCAGACCTCCTGCAGTGTCGTCGTCATAATTGAGGAGATCGACAATATCTTCAGCTGCTTCGTCATCTTCCATGTGAGAGATGACCTCCTGGATTTTTTCATCGGGGAGTTCACTTAAGATATCGGCAGCATCATCGGAGTCTAGGTTCTCGAGCTGATCAGCCATCTCTTTACTCGAAAGGGAGGCCAAGAAACGATCTCGGACTTCCTCTTCAAGTTCCATCAAGATGTCGGCTTGCGTATCTTCATCCACCATAAAGTAGATGAATTTGGCTTCGTCGTTGGTGAGTTTATCTAGGATTTCAGCTACTTCAGCGTAGTGCAATTCCAAGACTTGCTCTTGGATCCAAAGGCGGTCTTCTGCGACAATTTTCAGACGCAGTTCGGCAATAAATTCTTTGGTTAATTCAAAACG
>CAZPWB010000080.1:0-5131 GCA_964590425.1 uncultured Lishizhenia sp.
GAGTAATTTGATTTTCATAAGTGATTTTTAGATTTCAAAAACGTAAAAGTAAGGTCTTTATTATAAGTCGTATCTTTGTAGCAATGAAATTCGAAGACTACCATATTGATCAAAAAATTAAGGACCAACTAGAAGTGCTCGGTTTCAGACGCCCGACAGATATCCAATACCGTGCCATAAAACACATTTTGGATGGCGAAGACGTCATGGCTGTGGCGCAAACTGGAACGGGAAAAACCGCTGCGTTTGTCATTCCAGTGCTTAACAAATTACTGAAGTATAAAAAAAACGCCACCAACTCTATTCAGATCCGCTGTATTGTTTTGGTGCCAACCCGTGAGCTTGCTCAGCAAATTACAGGTGTTTTTGAGCAAATTGGCGCTCAAACCAAAGTAAAAGTCATTGGCTTGTATGGCGGTGTAGAGCAGGAGTCGCAAATTAAGCAATTACAGGTGGGCGCTGAGGTACTCATTGCCACGCCAGGCCGTATGTTTGACCTCATTGCACAAGGCCATCTGGATGTGTCTGGCGTGCACACGCTCGTGCTAGACGAAGCCGACCTCATGCTCGACCTCGGATTTAATAAAGACATCCAAGACATCATCAAAA
This sequence comes from uncultured Lishizhenia sp., assembly GCA_964590425.1. Classification (GTDB taxonomy): domain Bacteria; phylum Bacteroidota; class Bacteroidia; order Flavobacteriales_D; family Crocinitomicaceae; genus UBA952. The sequence continues at coordinate 610 of CAZPWB010000080.1, forward strand.
AAATTCCGGCCAAGCACCAAACCTTATTTTTTACGGCTACCATCGATAAAAAAATCAAGTCCTTGGCTTACGACGTCGTGCGCTCGGCTATCCGCATTCAGCTTTCGCCCCAAAACCCAGTATCAAAGAATGTTCAGCATGCCGTTGCCTTCATTGAAATGGACGACAAGCGATTTTTCTTGGAAAACATGATCGGCGAATACCCCGAGGCGCGTTTCTTGGTATTTGCCAGAACCAAAGTGCGTGTCGAAAGAATTGTCAAGGCCATGGAACGCGTTGGCGTGCATGCCGAGGCCCTACACGGTGGTGTTCCGCAAAATGAACGTTTTGGGCTTTTAGAAAGATTTAGGGAAGGAAAAAATCAAGTATTGATTACCACCGATGTTGCTGCACGTGGTATCGATATCCCTAACATGGAGTACGTCATTAACTATGACCTTCCCGATAACCCTGAAAACTACGTGCACCGCTGCGGCCGAACGGGTAGGGGCAATGCTTTAGGGCAAGCGCTCTCGTTTTGCAGCCAGGACGAAATTCCACTTCTTGACGCCATAGAAGCCTACACCGGTGAGGAAGTTTTACGCTATGAAATTACAGAAGGCGAATACAAAGCCATTCTTTTTGACGCCGATGACCCAAACTATAATTGGCAGAAATTATTAGAGGAAAATTCAAACCCGGATTTTTGGGAGGATTAATTCATAAATAATTATTATTTTCATCAAAAATAAATTTAATAATTATTCATGAAAAGGAAAACTTACTTGCTAGCGCTAGTGTTGTGTCTAACGTCTATAACTTTTGCACAAACGAAAAAATTCCACGGAGTCAGTTTCAATACAGAATTGAAACTAGACGGTGAAAACCTAGTCATCAACGGTGCGGGTCTTCGGGAAAAGTACTTTATGGATCTCTACGTTGCAGGTCTATACTTACCTAAAAAGACAGAAGATGCCAAAAAAGTCATCTACGATGACACCGAAATGGCAATCCATATCAAAATTGTTTCGAGCAGCGTTACTCGTGAGCGCTTTATCGAGTCTGTTAATGCAGGCTTTGCAACCTCAAAGCACGGTTCAGCAAGCAAAGAAGAAATCAAAAAATTTGTTGGCTTTTTCAGCGAACCCATCAAAGAAGGCGATAAAATCAACTTAGATTATATTCCTGGTAAAGGTGTCCGCGTGACCAAAAACGGCGATGTCAAAGGCACAATCGCTGGTCTTGACTTCAAAAAAGCACTTTTCGGCATTTGGTTCGGTACGCCACCCGTGCAAGAAAGCCTTAAAAAAGAAATGTTGGGCAAAGATTAGTATCTTACCTTCTACATATTTTTAAAGCCACGAAAGTGGCTTTTTTTATGTAACGCTAGTTACAAATGCCTTCCAAAAAATGTTGCAACTTTGCCAACAGTTAAAAAAACCAAATTTATGAAAATCATCACCATGCTTGCGCTCGTTTTTATGAGCGTTGTTTCTTGTACAACTGTTGCTCAGTCGGGCTTTAAAAATGCGCCGATAGCAGAACTAACTAAAATCAAAAATGAAAAAAAGGCCATTGTTATTGATGTGCGCACACCTGCAGAATGGCAGCAAGGGGTCATCGATGGTGCTACGCTTTTCATCGACTACAACGGAGGTAATTTTGAACAGCAACTTGCCAAATTAGACAAATCCAAAACATACGTTGTCTATTGCCGCAGTGGTGGCCGCAGTGCAGGAGCAAGTCAGGTAATGGTAGATAAAGGTTTTAAAAATGTGATCAATATGCAAGGAGGTATTTCTTCTTGGGGTGGTAAAATTGTTGCCAAGCCATAAAACCTTGGATTTCTTCATATGAAAAACAAATTACCAGGAATCGTTTTGGCTGCGGGTTTAGGACTTGCAGCCATTTTTGTATCGGGCTATACGCCTTCCTTCCTGAATTCCTATTTATTAGCGCTACTTGTTGGCATGCTATTGGCGCCACAGGTGAATAAAGTTCCTCTTTTAGATGCAGGTATTTCGTTGAGTTCGGCAAAAATGTTGGAATGGTCCGTTGTGCTGCTGGCATTTAGTATGGATTACAAAGCAGTTGGGGCAGTAGGCGCAAAGGATTTTATGGTCATTATTGTCGTTGTTTTGGTTGTGTTAATGGCCACTTATTATCTCTCAAAAGTACTTTCATGCCCGGGGAAAACAGGGTGGCTGGTGGGTTTTGGTACAGCTATTTGCGGTTCATCTGCTATAGCGGCCCTTGCTCCTAAAATAAAGGCAGAAAAAGAAGATGTTGCCATTTCGCTCGCGGCAGTCAACCTACTTGGCTCGCTGGGCATGATTTTATTGCCCTTGTTATTTCAGTTTTACCCCTTGGCTGAGAAGCAAATGGCCTTTTTGATCGGTGCCTCATTGCACTCAGTAGGGAATGTAGCCGGTGCAGGTTTTTCAGTATCTGAAGATGTTGGGCAATTGGCGTTAGTTTATAAAATGGCACGTGTTGCGTTGTTGTCGCCCGCTTTATTGTTTATGGTTTGGCTAGATGCACGCAAAACAGAAGGGCAAAGTTTTAAATTTCAATTGCCTTGGTACCTCATTGCTTTTATCCTCATTTCCATATTTGTGAGCTTTTTTCCCTTGTCAGAGAGCTTGGTGAAGACGAGTGAGCTCATCGGTAAAATCATGCTGACTATTGCTATGGCTGCAATTGGTCTCAAGGTGCATGTCTTACGTCTGTTAAAGGCCGGTCAAAGAGGTTTGGTCTTTGCGTTCGTTGTTTTTGCCTTGCAAATGAGTCTGTTATGGATTTTAAAGAACTGACGAAAGTTAGTTTTTAAAGTAACTCGTGTCACACATTAAAAAATTATAGCTGCTTAAATTTGTTGAACTAATTCAAACATTATGAAAGTAGAACAAATTTACACCGGATGTATTGCGCATGCCGCATACTATCTAGAAAGCAATGGGGAAGCAGCCATATTTGACCCCTTGAGAGAAGTACAACCTTACATCGATCGTGCTCATGCAGATCGAGCTAAGGTGAAATATGTTTTTGAAACGCATTTTCATGCTGATTTCGTTTCAGGGCACCTCGATTTAGCCAAGAAAACAGGCGCAACTATCGTTTACGGCCCAACTGCAAAACCTGGATTTGAAGCTTTAGTTGCTGAAGATAATCAGGAATTTAAAGTGGGTGCATACACCGTTAAAGTATTGCATACCCCGGGTCACACCATGGAAAGTACTACCTACTTGCTCATCGATGAAAATGGAAAGCAACATGGTATCATCACAGGCGATACCCTTTTTATTGGCGATGTAGGACGCCCAGATCTTGCCCAACACGTGATTGCCGATCTTACAGAACGCAAATTAGCTGCACATCTTTTTGATTCCTTGCGCAATAAAATTATGCCTTTAGCCGATGAACTGATTGTGTATCCTAACCACGGTGCAGGTTCAGCATGTGGCAAAAAAATGAGTAAAGAAACCACAGACACACTAGGCAACCAAAAGCGCACAAATTACGCGTTGCGTGCTGACATGACTCAAGATGAATTCATTGAAGAATTACTGACAGGACTTACCAACCCTCCAGGTTATTTCCCTAAGAATGTACTGATGAATATTCAAGGCTATGATTCTTTGGATACCGTCATGGAAAGAGGTTATAAAGCACTTTCTCCAACATCATTTGAGTTCGTAGCAACCGAAACAGCTGCGCTTATTTTGGATACCAGAGCACCTGAGGTTTTTGCTGAGGGTTTTGTACCGAATTCTATCAATATTGGCCTCGATGGCAACTTTGCGATGTGGGTTGGCGAAATGATTACCGATATCAAACAGGAAATTTTATTGATCACGGAGCCAGGTATGGAAGAGCAAGCAATTATCCGTTTGTCAAGAGTTGGATATGACCATACTGTTGGTTATCTAGATGGTGGTTTTGCTGCGTGGAAAGCAGAAAGTCGTGAAGTAGATACCGTTCAGCGCATCACAGCAGAAGAATTTGCTGCAAAGTTTACTGAAAAAGTGCCCACGTTTGATGTGCGTAAACGCAGCGAATTTGAGGCAGAACATGTTGTAGATGTCATCAATGTACCCCTCAATGAAATCAATCAGCACTTTGCGAAATTTCCTGAAAAGGAGGATTTCATCTTGCATTGCGCAGGAGGTTACCGCAGTATGATAGCAGCAAGTATTCTGAAAAGCCGAGGTATACACAATTTTGTAGATGTCATCGGTGGAATGTCAGCTATTGCTCAAACAAATGTCCCAAAAACGGCCTATGTTTGCCCAAGCACTTTATTGTAAATTATAATAAAAATCAAGATAAAGTAGGTCGTGGATTCGCGGCCTACTTTTGTTTTATACCTCAAAAAAATGAAAGCAATGAAAATAGATTTTTTAAGACTCTTGCGCTATGGTATTGGTGCATTTTTGTTGATCAGCGGACTCATACAAATGGATGGTGTTGTGATTTTAATGGGTTCGGTACTTACGCTCATGGCAATCTTTAATGTGGGCTGTTTTGGAGGTCAATGTGCGGC
>CAZPWB010000081.1:0-5094 GCA_964590425.1 uncultured Lishizhenia sp.
TTCATCAAATTGGTAAGAAGTCAAGAGATGAGATTTTGGCGTATTTGGGAATGGAGATTACCTACGCTATAATTTAATCCAATGGAGATTACAAAATAGACTGATATGTTTGAACATACTTACAATGCGCACACTTTTCTGACGGTTCAGGAATTTCTTCCCCATTATAACAAGCAATCAAGGCATCAAGTGTGGGTTCAATCCAGGTGAAATCACAATCATATGCAATGAGGTGGGTTCTAAAATGCAAAGTGGCATCGAAACTGGAGAGAGAATTGTCGCCTGTGGCATAATAAAAATAGGCGGTATCTGACACCGGGTGATTATTTTGGGCAAATAACCAAGTGTAAAAACTGATTTGTCGCTTGTATGTCACATGATGCTCAGCTTTTGGGTCAAGTGTGGTGACGGCATCTTTTTTGGCGGTTGCTTTGTAATCTACCACATGCCATAATCTTGACCCTTCTGTTTGTTGCCAAACGTCGTCGACAGCGCCGTAAAATAGAACACCGTTGTACGTAAATTGAATGCCCTTTCTGTTGTTGCGCCACACATCAATGTCTTTATGTTTTAAAGGAACCAATCCCAATGGCTTCATAATGGCGTGTGGGGTCTGCGTTTTGCGCAAAGCATCGAATTCTGCTTTGGCCAATTTATCGACAGCACCATTCAGTGTAAATGGGTACCCAGGTGGTCTTTTTATGCCCTTTCTCTGGCTCATGTAAAAACACCTTGGGCACTCACAAAATAAATCTACCGAAGTACGTGAAAATGATTTGGTCATGGTTTATTTAAAAAATTCGTTTGAGAAGGTCTGCGTTAGGGGTATTGCTTCCTGAGATAATATTGGATGCGTACAAGGGTAAAATTTGCCCTTTTTCAACGTATTTTTCATTGGTTTTGAGTAGTTCTGAAAAATTAATGACACGACCATTAATAACTAAGTCGTTAGGCTTTTTGAAACAACTCCCTGACCATTTCTTCTTTTCAAAATAAAGGTAAATTGACTGCGATGTAGCAGAAGGTGTACCCATGGCGATAATTGGTTTATTGCTTATTTCAATATCATAATTACTTACAAACTCCAACGCCAATTCCAGTAAAACTACAGATAGGGGTTTATCATCATTCTCCTCCAATGGCTTACCCCATACATCCCTTCGGATATCAGTGGTCATAGGCAGTGGCAGGGGGCAAAGGTCGATGAACAATATACCCTGATCAACAAGAATCTGCTGTATAGTTTTGGTTTTGAAACCCTCAAATAGACCTTTTATGGTTTTAACATAAGGGCCACTAGGAGGAATTTGAAAATTGTCATTACAATTCTCAGATTTTTCACAAGCTTCGCATGACTCAGCTAAAATGTAATTTATTTTCCCGGATTTATCCGGCATCGGCGGCGCTTCGTAAATGAGGATTTTATTGATGGGGATATCATTGTATTTATCTTTCAACGCCTCTAAGTAACAAACATACAAATCATGTATGGCTTGCCAGTAATCTGCAATACCGTCTAATGTGGTATTAGTTTCATTTGCATCTTTATTTCCAAGATAAATTCTAGCTTTTTGTATTTTGTTGTAAGTTTCGATAATATTATCTAGGGTATCTCCAAGAAGGGTTTTGAGTGTTTCTGTTCTGATTAAATTTATCTTCTCGTCTTCTTTAAGAGGCACATAAAGCGCAGCATACAGATTTTCTCTCGTAATTGGCATAAGTGGCTGTTTTTTAGTCATTGAATAATTTTTAACTCCTCTAAAAATACGTGATTTAGCGCATTGACACAATCCTGCGGGAATTGATGGTGGTTTTGGAAGGGTATGGTTCTGCTTTTGGGCTTGGTGTAGAGGAGGGAGTTGCTGTAGTAGTGCAGTTGGGCTATTAATTTGCCGTCGAGCAATTCAATGGTCATGGTGGCTCGGAAATGAAAGGTCGTATTTACGTTCTTGATTTCGATGCCTACAATATAGTGGTCGTTGCGCTGTGGATATAAGAGCTCTACTTGTAGTTGGTCGAAGCGCTTGAGCATATTGCTGAAAATTTCTACGTTGTAAAATAGGTTGATCTCGAGTTCTTTTTGTCGGTAGTAGCCGAGTTCATGAAGCCCGTTGTTGAGGGCTCGTTCTAAGTCGTGGTAAATGGTCATCATTTCAGGGGTTTTATTTTTCATTGGTATCCGATTTGGTTGCAGGTTGGTGAGGTCTTGAGGTCTTGTAAAAAACCAAGCATGGCTTCGTAAAGTGGTGCAGGGTTTGGTCTAGCCAATTGCTCAATGAGTTGTTGTTTCTTAAAGTTATCGAGTTCTGCAGCAGTAAATAGGTAGTTGCTTAGTTCTTCTGCTTGCGCTGCAGTGAGGGTTGGGTAGCGATGACTGAGTAGTGCTAAGCGCGTTTTTTGGTCTGGTGGTGAAATGTGGAGATGAAAAATAAAGCGCCGATTGAATGCCTCATCAAATGAGTTGGGCCTGTTGGTGGTGCAGATGAGAATGCCGTCAAACTGTTCTAATTCTTGAAGTAAAATGGTTTGAATCACATTTTCTGTGCTACTTGTTGACGTTTCTGAGTCGGTGCGCTTACTTAGAATGGAGTCGGCCTCATTGAAGAATAAAATAGGGGTGAGCTCGGCTTGTTGTGCACATTTTCTGTAATCTTCAAAAACGGCTTGAATTGCTTTTTCACTTTCGCCAAACCATTTGTTCCGTTGTTTACTCGGTTCAAATAAAAATAGTGCTCTACCGCTTTTTAAGGCAATTTGCTTCACCAATTCAGTTTTACCCACGCCAGGCCCTCCAGCGAGCATAATAGTGAGCCCGCTGTACTGCTCATGTTCTGCAAGCAATGCTTTGTAGGATTGTTCTTTTTCTGGCGCGAGGGCATCTCGGATGAGTTCAATTTGTTGCTTATCTGTTTCATTGTAAAATAGGTCCTTATGTTTGAAAGCACCTACATCTAGTGGCTTGAGTGCCGAATGCAATTTTGGAGTAGGTGCTTCAAATGTAACTGCAGGAATACAAACCTGTAGGAGTGCGGGACTTGGTATAAAGCTATATTGTGGACTTATGAAAAAATCTTTTTCTAGTAAACCTTCTTGCACCAAAGGGTTGCTGTCTGATTGCAATTGATTTTTTAGTATAAAAAATGCAACTTTGTCCGGGCTAAATACCTTACCAATACCATCTAAAGTGACAGGCTCGTTCTTATTGATGAATTGCCCAATTATGAATAACAACATTGCCCGCTCTTTGGATTTGAGTTTATAAGGTGCAAGGTAATGCGCCAATTTAAGGCGCTTATCGGTTGTCAAGCGCTCCACAAATTCGTTCCAATCCTGTAAAGACCTGTGGCCATTATTCAAATTTTTAGCCGCCACACAAATGCGCCTCATGATCCTGTTTTCTGGTTCTTTGAGTGGGTTGGGGAGTAATTTAGGGTTGGCTTTCTTTAGCGCAAGTTCTACTTCGGCTGTGAGCATTAGTAATTCATGTTCGCGATGCGTTTTGGTGTAGAGCCACCCGTCTGTGAGTAATTCCTCAACAATCGTTTTGATGACCTGCGTTTGGATGTAAGCGGACGCGACCTCTATAAGTTCATTGAAACTCGTTCCTCGTTCGGTTCTCAAGATGCAAATCATTGCAAATACGTGTGTTTTTAGCTCATTGAATCCGAGAAAATGGCGTAATTCAGTGAAAATAGGTCCTTCGTTTTTTAAAGATTCAATGCTTTCATCTTTTCGGTTGTCATAAAGTAATTCGTCGATCCAGTTTTTCATATGATTGATATTTATGGCAAAATTATACCACAACACCATAAAAAAATTACGGAGTTAATTTTGTATCTTCGCAACATGTATATGAAGAAAACGGAAGGTATTCGTCAACAATTGATCATTAAATACCTTAAAAGCCATTCGAAAGTCACACTTGATTCATTGATGTCTGATGTCAATGCTGAATTTTTAGCGGATTACGCTGGCTCAGGATCTAAGAAAGGCTTTGCAAAAAGCTCTTTTGAAAAATCCTTACATCGCCTCAGACATGACAGAGGATTTGAAATCGAACATTTTAAGGAAGGCAGTACACATTATTATCGGCTCTTGAAAGCACACCATACGCCTTTTCTTGACGATGATGAAAAAGAGGAAATGGCATTTTTAATGGCACTCATGAAAATGTATAAAGGCCTTTCTTCTGTTTCTTGGTTAGAAGAAATTCTCGTAAATGAGTATCAGGTAGATGCAAAGTATTTTGACCGCAATAAGTATTTTGTAATGGTGCATCCGGAGATTACAAATCACGACAAACTCTTAGAATTGGCTCGTAAAATCATGGTTTGTATTGAACGAGAAGAGCTGATTTTATTTACGTATCGAAGGGTCAATGATGAATTTGAAGAACACGTCAAAGAGGTAGCGCCATTGCAAGTACGCTACTACGAAGGTAGATACTATCTTATTGGTTGCGAAACCTATAATTCAGATAAGCAAAAGGAGCATGAGTCACCCCAGTTTAAATCTCATTTTTCGGTTTATGCATTAGATCAATTTATTGATTATGCCGTGAAACAAGGTATTGATGAAGACACCGAGGAAATCGTTCATTTTAATTACAAGGCGTTATTTAAACAAACCGAACTAGCTACAATTTTCAATGACACAATTGGCATCATTGTAGAAAACAAGCCGGTTCAGGTTTTCCGTATCCGTTTCAAAAATTGGGCAAAATCATACGTATTAAACAAGCCATTACACCATTCTCAGCGCATTATTAATGAAAAAACGGACGAAGTGGTTGTGGAAATCAAAGTTCGTCCGGGCGTTGAACTTGATTTTCAGTTGTCCCGTTTTCGTGAGTTTTATGAGATTATTAAGTAGAGGTGTAGTAAAAAACAATGGTGATTTGCTCTTGATTTCACCCCCCATTTTTGCGGTCCTACCCGAACTGTAAAATGAAAAGTTATTAACAATTGAATTTTCCGAAAACGGAAGGAAAATATTTGAAATCCGTCCACGGTTCCGTCCACGGTTTTGAAATCGGACCAAAAAGTCCATAAAAGCAAAAACCCTAGAACATTGATACATTCTAGGGTTTTCTAA
>CAZPWB010000082.1:0-4996 GCA_964590425.1 uncultured Lishizhenia sp.
TAGACGTACAAAGAACCATTCATGCATTAGATTATCCTCATAACAAAGCACAATATCCAAAGCAAATACAAGTCAAAATAGAATATGTCATTGACTGTATGGTTTGGTTAGGCTTGCTTGAACATGACTTTTTACCCGAACGAAAAAAAGCCCCAGCGCGCTACTTTTTTTACCTACTCTTCTTTTTACAAGCCGTCCAGCCTACTTTTGGGCAAACGCTGCGCTATAAATTTCTTCCGAGGCTTTTTCTCTATCAATTTTCATGGAAGACCCTCCCCTTGCTTTTCCACGAAGTGTTTCCTTCCAAGCGCTACTTACTTTACAGCGCACCAAATAGCAGCTATCTTGGTGCCTGGATCAAGCGTTTACAACATTTTACTAGAAAAAAATAAGTGGGTCTTGCGTTGGTAGCCCCTCAATTGGCGGACTCGACATCATGATCATTGAAATTTCGTTGTCTAACCTTATCTTTTCGATGATGGGCGGACTGTAGCTTTTCTTTTTTGGGCTGCATTCGCTTATTTGTTGTTGCGTAGTTTTCATGATTTTCCGTTTATTGGTTAGCGTTTTTATTGCGCGATAAGAATTTTATGGTATTCCGTATTTCTCGCTGTACGCAAGGCCACATAATAAAACCCATTTGCTGTTGGGATAGTTATGCGGTTTTCCAAATGTTGCAATTGCCCTTTGTAGACCAGTTTACCCGCTGCATCTGTGATTTGCACCTCGGTTTGTGCAACTGAATTTTCGGGCAATTCAATAACCACAACACCCGCTCCATCCAAATGAACATTTGCTCCTTTTTCACAGAAATCTGCGCTTGCATCGAGCTCATTGTAAGTGCTTCCAGTTGGGCTATTATCGATAAGTGTGAAATGCAAGACAAAGCGTTCTGAAAAAAGTCCAGTATTAGCATAGAATTCATAAACTACTCCTGAATCAAGCGCAAGTGTAAAATTTTCTTGCTTGTCTTCTAACCAAACGAGGCCGTTGTCTATTTCTAAATTTTCAATAGATAAACTACAAATACCAGTGGTAGGAATTTCAAGAATGAGCGGAATGGCTTGTGTCAGTTTTGCTGCATTCAAACCATTGATCACAATTTTCTTGTCACCAACAGCCGTGTAGCACTGCAAACCAGTTGCTTGCAGCATTTTTTCGCCGTCCATGGCATCAAAACCGTTTGTAGCTTCATGATTGACATAGATGATGAGCTGATCTTTTTTGTCTTGCTCGATTAAATTCATGCGCAAAAACAAACGTTGCCCAAGCTCCATGGTTTTCAAACCAGCCGTACTACCGCCATACGAACTGAAATGAGCACGCATGGAGTTATTGAGCGTCAAACTTCCTGTAGCACTTCCCGGATTAACCCTTACCCAGAATGATTGTAAAGGTGGAATGAGTTTGGAGACCGCCGTACCATTTAAACTTGTTCCAATACCCCCATTTGCACCAGCTACGTAGGTATCAAAGACCATGTTGCCGCCGTCATGCGAACGGTACCAAACCGTAGAACCAATATTTGCTTTGAGTACTTCATCCCAATTTAAATAGGATGGGTAAGGATTGCTGACCAAGTTAAAACCTTCTGATGCCACACCTGTCGTTCTGGTACAATTGAGTTGCATGTTGCCATTATTGAGCTGAATGCTACTGAAATTCAAGGTGTCGTTGGCGCCCACCCTCAAGAAATAACCACGGCCCGCAATGATCGGCGTATTTGCGGTGGTCAGTTCTAACCAAGCCGCACTTGGCTCATCATAGTACTTGAGGATATTTGCACCCTCGGCAAAGAAACTTCCGCTCAGTGCCGTTGGATTCGGTGATCCGAGGTACCAAAATCGGCCAGACGGAACCAAACCGCCAGTACCACTCACGAATTGTTGCATATGCACATTACCTACACCCATCCAAGAACTATTTTGATGCTGCACCAATGATGCGCCATTTTTGAGGTATAATTCACCATCAAGCAATAAATCTTCAGACAGCGTCAATTTCTGCCCTGAAATAATCTGAAGCTCCGCCCCTGTTGGGATGTACAAATTTGAAAGTATAACGGCTGAATCTAAAAGAATGGTTGTTGCGGTCGGAACTTCAACAGACGCACCCGCTACGGGAACCCCACCACACCAATTGGCTTGGTTTTTCCAAGAACCCACTGCTGCACCCTTCCATTCTCCGGGATTAAGTATCTGTGCCGTAACAACCAAACGATTGGCACTTTGGCAACCATTTGGATGTACTTGCGCGGCATGATACTGATTATTATGCACTAACGGTGTTTGAGCAGGTAGCGCCGTTTGACTTTGCGCATCAGTGTACCACAATAAACTGGTTTCATTGAGACTAAGGTCTTGTACAACAGCATTTTGACATAATTTCTGTAATTGTGCTCCAGTGGGTGTTGCCGGTATTGTTAACGCCGGATTGATTTGTACTGAAGCTGACCAATCTGAAGTACGGCCCGTAAAACTGCTGACTTTAAAAGTATAGGTGTGCCCTGGAGGCAAATTCTCAATTATAGTGCTTGGGCCTGTTCCTGATTTGGTACCGAACGGCGCACCTGTGATTTTCCAGTTGCCACTAGGCAAACCATTCAAATGCACCTTGCCCAGTTCTGTTAAGCACGTTGGTTGTTCTACCTGAACAACAAGCGGAACAGGGGGCGCCGCTGCGGGCGCAAAATCAATACCCTTGTAAATAAAGTTTGTGCCTGCACTGGCCAATTCAATTGGAAGAACCTGTGCATTGGTATCTATGATTTTTAGCAATTTATTGTTATCTGCACCTGGGCTCACTAAAAAGGTAGTGGCATAAACTTTTGCTATGGTATCAGAGAAATCAGCGGTTAGGCCACTGCTGCGCTGCCCATGTGTATAAAGTTTGGTCCAGACATTATTTTGTAAAACCCATTTTTGGATACCTCCACCTAAGTTGCCATTTACAGGGCTATCGTCTGCTACATACGCCAATTTACCGTCGGGTGAAAGTGCAAAACCTCTTGGTGATTGACTGGCGATGAGCAATTGAACGGCTTGATTTGTTGTTGTGGGCAAACCCGTTCCAATTTGGTAAATTCCAGCAGGACTCACAGAAGTAGAATAATAAAGGTTCCCATTAAAAATCTCCAGTGAGCGCCCTGCAAGAATATTGCTATTCAACTGAACAAATGCGCTTCCGTCAAAATACCAGACCCCACCTGAAGTACCGTCGCCTGTGCCTGCGGCATAAAACTGATTGCTATTGAGCGGCAATAAACTGGTGATATAGCCATTTAGAAAAGGCACCACTTGACCATTCGCCGGGAAAATTACGCGGTTACTCACACTGGCCCCTGTGTTTAGAATATTAGTGGCCTTCGCCTGGTAACTGGCTACGTTTGGAACACCGGGTTGTAAATCATAACCCGGCACTCCCAAATACTCATTATTTGAATTCAAGTGCCCATTCGAACTATTGAGCTCACCTGTTTCTGTCAATAGATTAGAGCTGCTGAACTGCTGCGCTACTTCCTGAAGAGCGCTGCCAGATGGTAAGAATTCAAGCAAACTCTGGGGAAAGGTAACAGAGCCTAAAGGCGACAAACCATCCCCTATCCGATTGACCAATAAGTCTCCGGGCATAAAACCCGTGACCTGCAAGCTACCGTCATGAAAACTCAAGGTATAATTACTCCAACTCACATTGACACCTACCGGATTAGCCGCAAAAACCTGATTTGGATACAAACCAACGCTGGTTCCAGCACCAGAGGCAGCAGCTGCCCCTCCATAGCTGATATCTACCGTACTGATTGACTCATTGATAGGCATCCAACTGGTGGTAAAGGCCGTTGATCCAAAAACAGGAGAAAGCGTAGCGCCTAATTCTTTTTGAACATTATTGGCCGTTATTAATAGAGGCCGCGGACTAATTTCGTTACCCGCAGCACTACAACTTACTTGGCTCGATGCAGCACTCAGACTCGAGAGTTGCACACATACGGCATTATTGAAGGCCCCAACCGATTTGTTTGAGAGGGTGCGCACATAGAGTAAAGTTCCGGAACTGATATTTTGAATGGGCGTTGAAACAAAACCCGTGTTGGAACTCAGTGAAATTTCAAAACCCGTTTGAGGAGTAGCTGTGATGGTACCTAGTAAGTTAGTACCACTCAAAGTACAAGTTTGTGGCGCACTTGAAATTCCATATTGTGCACTTAAACTGCCACCCAAAACCTGAGCCGCTAGCACAGGCAAGGCAACGCCTAATACACTGACGTTGTCAAAACGCCAAGAACCACTGGCCAAATAAGAACCATTGCCACTACTGGAATTCGGCGTGTAAACTGCACCTGCATCGGTGCGCATGTAAGCCGTGTAAGGCGCATAAGGCGCAGCCGTACTTGATTCATCAAAAGCAAAAGGGCTAAAGATAGAAACCAAGCGCACTTTAAAGTTCGGATTATTGGCGACACCAGGTTCATCACTGAAGTCGACATTGAAGGTCAGCCAAGTATCTTGGGGCAAGATTGCCCCACTGTTGGTCCAGAAGCCCGTGACCCAAGTACTGCCATCCAGGCTGTAGTCGAGTTGTACCCAACGGGAAGCGGGCCCAGATGCGCGTTGACTAAACTGCAACTTAATATTTGTCTTACCGACCGTGCTGACTTGAAATGCAACACCCATTTGCCCATTTTGGGTAGATTGCGTTGCAAAGTTCGTCAGTTGGAGGCATTTGCCATAAGTTGAATTAGGAAAAGATTGATTCAGATTCCCAACAATATTCACTGTACCTGTTCCCACTGCGGGCAATAAGTCGCCATTGTTAAAGGTCCAATTTGTAATGGTTTGCTGTGCAAAAGCATTGATTGACAACAATAAGATGATCAATAAATGACAAGTCGAGGTTTTGTGTGGTGCTTTCATAACGTTGATTTTCAACAAAATTACCTGAGCACCGAGGGCTTCTTGTTGCACCCACTCACTTAAACTTTACATAAATCTGAGCA
>CAZPWB010000083.1:0-4949 GCA_964590425.1 uncultured Lishizhenia sp.
AGTTCAATTGTAAAGGTTTTGTTGCTGGTTTTAATGGGGCGTTTGTAAGGAAAAAAGGGTCTTCAAAACGAAAAAACAGGCTAACAAAATTCACTTGACTAAAAAACGTGAGCCATTTGACCGGGGAGTAGGCAATTTCGGCTCGTGCATTGGCGCCAATATCAAAAGGATATATACTGGAAGTGGGGGTCTCAAGTATCGGGCCCGGCCCAGGTTCAGCAGTAATAGGAGGAGCATATTTATAATCAGCCAAACGAAAGGTGGGCCCTAATCCATATTGGAAAGAAAGCGCTTTGTTGATGGCTTTATTTCGCAAGAAACAAAATTGGATATCAAAATATTGGCGAGACAGAAAAGTAAGCATAGGGAATAATATTGAATCGGGCAGCGCAGGAAGGTTTTCAAAATTATAGGTTCTGTAATAATGATTGTAGGTCAGCATATCGATTTGTAAACGCGTGCCGTTGTCAAGAATGCGTTGGTATTGGAATCCGTTGGATCGGTTCAAATATTGACTTTCGCCAAAAATCACTTTATCTGCGCTATTTACGATTGGGGTGCCGTCAAAAAAGCAATGAGCGAGGCCTGTTTGATAACGAAAACTATTGCGTTGGGCAAGCAGATTGCCATTCAAAAAACAAAAGAGAAGGCTAAAAAGAAGTAATTTCATAAAGAGGTGTATTGGTCAAATTAAAAATTGATGCCCGCGCCAAAACGCAAAGAAAGGTCAAAACGACTTGGTGCGTTGAACTGAGCAGGTTTGAAATAAGGATCAAATTGCAGTTTGTTCGAATAAAATGACACACTTCGTACATATACATATGCAGACAATTGGATTTGTGTAAAAAGGGTGAGCCACTTCATTGGGCTGTATTCTAAACTGATGCGCCCGTTAGCGCCTAGACAAAATTGCTTGAACTCATTGGATATGTTATCGACCAATCCTTGACTAAGAGATACAGTATCTTGATAATAAAATGAAAAGCGCATGCTGGGCCCGGCGCCGTAACACAAGTTGAGTTTGGGTTGTAGTGTTTTAGCCGTTAAAAAGCACACATTGAGGTCGCGGTTACTGCGGTAATTGAGCTTAAAAAGATCAGGGTCAGAGGTGGGGTAGACGTAGCCATTTCTATATTGAGAAATTTCAAAATTAACCAAGCGCTTGGTGGGTAATTGGTACTGGTAATTTACGCTGAATGAGGAATTGAAAGCGGACGGTTTAAGACCATATCGATACTTACCAGTGTTCATGAGGCGGCTATCATCAAAAAAATAATGAAAGAGACCAGTTTGAAAGGAGAGTCGGTTATTGTATTGGCCTTGAGCTTGTAGCTTTAGGCCAACTAAAAGAAATAGGATAAATGCTTGTTTCATGTCAATAAATACGGATGGCTAAATCAAGAAGGAAGTTATAAAAAGAAAATTTAATTATTTCAATTGTTTTTGATCATGGAACTTCCTTTTGAGCATACTTGTGCGTACTTACCTTTGAAATCATTATCTTACAATTATGTATTACAGACTACTTTTTACATTTCTCTGCTTAAGTCAGTTTAAAATAAGCGCTCAAAAACGAATTCAATTTGAAAGTTACCAGTTTTCTTGGGGCGCAGTCATGAGTTCAAAAATACCAGCAGCTTCTTATGCCACTTATTCTTTTTTCGCAAAACGCCTATTTGTAGACACGGCCAATATCAGTTTGTCGTCACCTTATTCACTCACAACACTCAGGCTTACACCCAACTTAATGGCACAAGTTTATTTTAAAAATACAGCCAATGGTCATTTACACCGCATTGGCATTTCAGGACAAAATAGAATTGTATCTTCTTTTGCCATGCTAGGTGTCTACACACCTGGTGTAAATAACCCTACCTGGATCGACGACACCTCGAATATTGTGGCCAAGCTAGTGCACTCCACTCCTGTCATTACTTTAGACTACGCTTGGTTGAAACAAGTTCCTGTTAGTCCAAGATTTTCACTTTCAATGGGAGCCGGAACTTATCTAGGAATGAGTTTGGTGAATAATGTCAAAGGAGTCTTATTAGGTTATTCTACCGATGGAACTATTTCAAGCAACATGGCTTTTAGCTTTGGTGGCGACTTTGAAAACTTCACTAGACACACCCTCAACATGGGTCTCTACACGAGTCTTGGCTTCAGCTATTGTTTAAATGCGCCGAATGCGCCAAGACAGAAATGGTATTTGACCTACGAAAGTCGTTTTGGTATTGATTATTTTGCTGTGAAGAATGTACCTTCTTCATGGCTTTCTTTTCAAAACAATCAAGTGTTAGGCCTTAGATATATGTTGGCCCATTAATTCTGAATTGCTAGACTTGGAAATCAATCAAGACCTTCTTCAGCGCGTTGCACAACGTGATCACCGCAGCATTCTTGTGCTGTACAATCAGTGCTTTGCCTTTATGATGCAAAGGCTTTCTAGACTGAGTTTGCACAAAGAAGAACAAATGAGTGTCATGAACACCGCTTTTTTGAAGGCCATAGAACGCATAGAAACATTCGACAACAGTAAAGATTTCAAGGCTTGGTTGGGTACCATTGTCAAAAATGAATTCATTGATCAGTACCGTAAAAAGCAAGCGCACGCCAAGCACTACAACGATATACTTCCTCCTTTGGAAGACACCACAGATACCGGTGCCGACATCCTGCTTCAGCTCGCCGACACCGAACAACTTTACTTTCATTTCATCGACGCCCTTCCCGAAACCACCCGAATTGTATTCAATTTGTACGTTTTGGAAGAAATGTCGAGAGAGGAAATCGCACAGAGCCTCGAGATGAGTTACGACGCTGTCAAATGGCATGTGTTAAAAGCAAGAAAACAAATCGCTGAACAATTAAAAATGACTCCTCATGAAAAATAATTTAACGTCATTTGAACAGCAATACAGAGCACAGGTCTTTTCCATGGAAATGCAACCAGACACTGACTTTATTGCCGATCTAGAGCGCAGGCTCAACGATCGCGACACCAAAAAACGCGGCTTCTTTACCTGGTGGACTTTCTCATCGGCCAGCATCATTACGGTCTTGCTTTACGGCATGATGTTCTTGCATCCGGCATCGCTTTCTGATGTCAGATTTCAAAGTAACAAGCGGGGTCTGCTTTCTGCTGAAACTTCAGCAATTAAGGTAGAAACCACAGCGCAAACGGCACAAGCTGAAAAAGCTGCTGTTCTCGTTTCAGAACCAAGCAATGATAAGTTGGTATCTTATTTTGATCAAACATCTAACGCATCCTTCATAGATACCTTAAGAGCGCCTTTTTTCAAGCCTTTACAAGTGCTCAGTCTTCTTTTTATCCCTAAACAAATAACGCGACCAAAATTAGAACAACCGCAACCCAAACTGCGCACCAAAGCCAAACAGATACTAGACAGACCTTACGAAATCCAACTTTATTCAGGCCTGAATTTCACCAGAAGCTATTTGTACTCAGACTACAATTTGGTTAGCGCATATGACTTAGCCCTCACGGCCTCAGAAAGCACCTTGCAGACCAAAAATTTCGGCATCAATTGGCTCACTTATGCGGGGCATTTTCAGTGGGGCTTGGGTGTTTTTCTGACGCATCTTGGTGAACAAGCAAACTTCTCTTATTTGGAAGCTGAACTCGTTCCAAATGCAGGCGCCCTCAATACGTTTGACACAATTTATCATCCCAAAACTTTTACGGGTAAAAACGATTACCGCTTTGTGCAATTGCCAATTAGTTTGGGCTATGAAATCAAAATGGCGCACTTCTCCTTGATCCCGAAATACAGCGCTGCAGTAGGTTTTCGAAACGGCGAACAAATTGGTTATTACCCTAACCGCAACGGCATTGGCCTGAGCAATTTCTTTGTGCCGAGTGTCAATATCCAACACAGTGTGCAGCTCGAACTCCGGGCAAACACCAAGCTTTGCTTCTTCTCGCTAAGCCCGTACCTTAACTTCAACAGCGTCAAAACACCACCAGAAGTGTTGAGCTACCGCAAGTACATCAATTACGGCGTTAATGTTGGTGTTGGCTTTCGAATAAATCGCTAATTTCACCTGTAAATCAACGGCATGAAATCAACAACACTCTTTTTAGCGCTCTTTTTTAGTTCGCTTTCCTTCGCTCAAAACTGGGCGCCAGCAGGTGCCAAATGGCATTATACCTACATCGGATTTTCGATCGGCTATGTCGAGATTGCCAATGTGGGCGATACCGTTATTGCGGGGCAGACTTGCCAGAAGTTGCAAAAAACATTTAATGGCCTGCAGTTTGGCGTAACACCAACGAATTTTATTTTCGACACCACCTACACTTATGAAAGCAACGGAGTTGTGTATGTCTTAGAGCAGAACCAGTGGAAAACGCTCTATAATTTCAATGCGGTGGTAGGTGAACATTGGCCAATGGCGCCCATGCCGGAATTTGGTGGCTGTACTGAAAATAGTCAATTAAAGGTTTTGGCAACCGGTACAAAAGTGATCAATGCCCAAACCCTCAAATATTTGGTGGTCGACTTTTGCAACCCAGACCTCACAAGTCAAGGTTTTCAGGACACCATCATCGAAAAAATTGGTTTCACGGGTTCATATATGTTGCCATTCGACATGTGCACCATGGCTTTTGACGGCAACGAAGGCGGCCCTTTCCGCTGTTATTCAGACAACAACTTTGCCACCTACAAACCTTTCTACGATAACGAATGTGATTACTTGGTTGGGGTGGACGAAAACCAAATACTCGAACTCGCTATTTTTCCCAACCCAAGTTCAGGAAAATTCACCATTGAAGCACCGCTTCAAGCTGGGCAATCCATTGAGCTCTATAATTTGAATGGGCAGCAAGTGTTCAAGCAAGTCATATTAAATTCAGGTGTAAACAAGACGCTAGAAATCAATCTCACCCCTGGAATGTATTTGCTCAAATTGATGAGTCAAGAAGG
>CAZPWB010000084.1:0-4890 GCA_964590425.1 uncultured Lishizhenia sp.
CACAACGAAGGCCTCAGTGAATTGGCCGTGAATATAGCCCACCCTCCGCACCTGCTCAAAACCTGTGGCTTCATGTGCCTCGAGTTTCCTTTCGAAAGCAGTGCCTACATTTCACAAGATACTGGGAGTATTTTGGGGGTGTTTCGGGTGATGTAAAAAAGTTTTTGATTTACTCCGTTGATTTACTGAAAGCCTTTTGCAAGCAAGAAATTAGTTTTGTTTACTAATTTTTTATAATCAAACATTTGCAAAATGTTGTCTATTTAGTTAACTTTGAAAACAGAAAGAAAAGTAATTTTTTATCAAACCTATTTCTTAGACTTTTACGCTCTTCAAACAGATCGTGTACAAGAAAAAATAGATTGGACACTTGGATTAATTCAAGATTTACCCCGGATTCCACAAAAATATTTTGCACATATCGAAGGGAGTAAAGGTCTTTATGAAATTAGAGTCGAGATGGATGGAAATATTTTCAGAATATTTTGTTTTTTTGATAAAGACAGGCTAATTGTTTTAGGAAACGCTTTTCAAAAAAAGTCAAGAAAAACACCAGTGATACAAATTAACAAGGCTATTCAAATAATGGAGGAATATTTCAATGAAAAATAATAATGACATTCGATCTTTTGACCAGCTCCTGGATAGTAAGTATGGAAAGAAAGGTTCGCCGAAAAGAGAACTTTGGGAACAACAATTCGAAGCATTTAAAATTGGTGTGCTCATTGAAGAAGCTAGAAAAAAACAAGGCCTGACACAAGAAGAATTAGCACAAAAGTGCGGAACAAATAAATCTTACATTTCACGCATTGAAAACGACGCTTCAGACATAAGGCTTTCAACACTCATGAAAATTATTCAAGTGGGCCTTGGAGGTAAATTAAAGCTCACACTTCAAATTTAAATGTCTACTTTATGCCATCCTGTCAGCAAAACGCAAATGGCACTATCCTTGCCTAAGGTGCTGCATGCGACACGACCCTGCATTTGAGAAAAGTCTGAAACCAGCCATGCTGCCTGCCTTTTTGGTGGTGCTGCTGATGTGGTTAGCTTATTGGGCCGACGCGCTTTTTGTCACGGACTTTCAGCGTTACGGGCTCAATGCTCAGCACATGAGCGGGCTTCGTGGCATTCTTTTTATGCCCTGGATCCATGCTTCGCAAGACATCAAGCATATCTTAAATAACAGCATGCCTACTTTCTTACTGCTGACCCTACTGTTTTATTCATACAGAAAAGTGGCGTGGCGCGTTTTTCTTTTGAGTTGGTTGTTTACGGGTGTTTTGTTGTGGTTTATTGGCGGTAGCAACGGTGCCATTCACATTGGCATGAGTGGTGTCATTTATGCACTAGCGGGTTTTTTATTTACCTCAGGTGTGCTGCGAAAATATTTGCCCTTGCAAGCGCTGTCTTTATTTATTATTTTTCTCTACGGATCCATGATTTGGGGCGTCTTCCCTACCCAGCCGCGCGTCTCTTGGCAAGGTCATTTATCGGGGTTAATTGTAGGTGTCACTTTGGCCTTTATTTTCCGCAAACAGGGGCCACAACGTCCAAAATATCAGTATGAAATTGAAAAAGAACTCGGCATTGAACCGCCCGATTTCGAAGGTGACCTCCGCAGGGCAATTGAAGCAGAGCAAGAAGCTGAAAGACAGCTGCAAGAATTAAGAAAGGCGCAAGAAGCTTTGCTGCATGCAGCAGCACAAAAACAGCCTGAACAATTTCAGACCGTTGAAAACCAAAAGCCCCCAATTATTGTTTACCAATACAAAAAGAACGAGTAATTTTAGGGCGTGGATAGCATCAAAAATAAAGTCAAAGAAAGTGGCCTGATCCAATTAGACCTCGCCGACTACAAGCCAAAATTAGCACTTGTTGGCCTTGATTTAGCACCTCAACTTTGGCAAGGTTTGGTCTTGAAAGAAAAAGACTTCCGCGCCTGGATCAAAGACCACGATTGGGCGCAATATCAAGGCAAAGCTGTCTATATTTATTGTAGCTCTGACGCGATTATCCCGACTTGGGCCTTTATGCTCGTGAGTTCGGCGTTACAAAAAGAAAATGTTTATAGCCAGGTTGGTTCAGAATTGGAACTCGCTAAGGCGCTCATCCAGGAAGAAATTTGTTCTATAGACCTCGAACAAATGCAAGACCAACGCATTATAATTAAAGGCTGTGCCGATATTCAGGACCCTGCCTTTGCGATGTCTTATTTAGTGCGCTTATTGCAACCTCATGTCAAAAGCCTGATGTATGGTGAGCCCTGCAGTACGGTGCCAATATTTAAAAGGCTTTAAATTGCTCTCTTTAGATCTTTTGATTCATGAAGTATGCGAATAATACGGATACTTTTTTCTTCAATCTTGTAAAAAATGATGTGTTTATTGACTTTTAACCCCCTAGGTTGCGAATAAATGGTGGGATAAATTTTACCCAAAAATGGAAAATGTAGAATTTTTTGGCAGTTGTAAATTAGGTTGAAATAGTATTTATCAGCTTGCGAAGAAGACCATTGAGTTGATGAATATCGATAAATTTCTTTGAGGTCCCAAAGCGCTTTTTGAGAAAAAAACAAAGACATTACTTTTCATCTTTGATTTCTTTGAGATAGGCCTCTGGGTCAAAATCTGAAACCCAACCGCTAGTCAAGCCTTCCTCAATGGCAGTACTTAAAGCAGCAGTCTTTTTTTCTTCTTCTTCTAGTAATTCAAGAGCCGCTGTAATAAGCTCACTTGCATTATGATAGCGCCCATTTTCAAGAGCCCTACTAATAAACGATTCAAAATGCGGTGTTAAGGATATATTAGTGATTTTTGACATGTCTCAAAATTTATATAAAAATACCTATTTCGATTTGGTAGCACAAGAAAATTTACGGACTACTTTTGGCAATTATTCAACTATCTTTGGAGTCGTTTGTTACACATGATAGCATGATCAAAGCTTGGTTACACGCGGCGCGCTTAAGAACGCTTCCGCTTTCACTTTCAGGAATCATTGTCGGGACGGGTTTAGCCGCAGTGCTAGGTGCGTTTGACGGAGCAATTTTTGGTTTGGCACTCTTGACAACTACAGGTTTTCAGGTACTATCCAATTTTGCCAATGACCTCGGCGACAGCCAAAAAGGCACCGACAACGCCGAACGTGTGGGCCCAGCGCGCGCCATTCAGAGCGGACAGCTCAGTGCAGGCCAAATGAAAGTTGGCATGTGGGTGGTTGGCTTCATTTCTTTACTGAGTGCACTCGCCCTCATCTACACAAGCGTACCGCACTTATCTACCAATGCCATTTACTTTTATATAGTTTTGGCTCTGGCCTGTATTGCGGCAGCTATTACATATACGGTTGGCAAGAATGCTTATGGTTACCGCGGTTTAGGAGATATCATGGTTTTGGTATTTTTTGGCCTTGTAAGCGTTATTGGTGTTTTTATGCTTTACGGCGAGGAATTTGAATGGATCGTCTTGTTTCCGGCTATCAGTATTGGGCTCTGGAGCACAGCTGTTTTGAACCTCAATAATTTGCGCGATATTCATAACGATGCAAAAATGCAAAAACGCACCATAGTAGTGAAGTTAGGCTTTCAGAAGGCCAAATTTTATCATGTCTTTTTGATCAGTTTTGGGATGGCCACTTGGTTTTTTACCGTTTATTTACTCGCTATAAGCGCCATGAACTATTGGTTGTTCTTGGCTTTATTACCTTCTATCGGTTTTGCCCTACACTTGCAAAAAGTAGTGCAAAATACAGAGCCCGCCGCTCTGGACCCCGAGCTGAAAAAAGTCGCATTATTGACTTTCTTTTCAAGTATCCTTTTTGCAATTTTACTTAACTTTGCACCGCATTAAATCAACACACATGAACATCCTTGTTTGTATTTCTAAAGCGCCAGACACCACGTCTAAAATTGCCTTCACAAATGGTGATACCCAATTTGACGAAAACGGCGTTCAATATATTGTCAACCCCTATGACGAATGGTACGCCCTCGTTCGTGCGCTTGAGCTCAAAGAAGCACAAGGTGGAAATGTCACTATCATTACGGTCGGAAGCGCTTCAGATGACGCTGTCATTCGCAAGGCCTTAGCCATTGGTGCCGATGACGCCGTGCGCATCGATGCAACAGCCCAAGATGCCTACTATACCGCTATGCAAATTGCCGAATATGCCAAAGGCAAAGGCTTTGACCTCATCCTTACCGGAAAAGAAACCATTGACTACAACGGCTCACAAGTAGCGGGCATGATTGCCGAAGCACTTGAATTGCCATACATTTCAATTGCAACTAAACTCGATGTCAACGGCTCAACTGTCAAGTGCGAGCGCGAAATCGTGGGCGGTGTTCAAGAAGTTGAAGTAGCTACGCCAGTTGTAATTAGTTGTGCCAAAGGCATGGCTGAGCAGCGCATTCCAAACATGCGCGGTATCATGGCAGCGCGTACCAAGCCACTCAACGTAGTTGCACCAGCAGCTATCGATGCACTCACTAGCTACGCAAGTTATAGCATGCCAGCTGCTAAGTCATCTGTTAAACTCATCGATCCAAATAACCTCGACGAGCTCGTTACTTTACTCCACAACGAAGCAAAAGTCATCTAAGTTCTGCCCTATGAATCTTGTATATATCAATTCAGCCAACGGTTTATCTAAAGCAGCTTTAGAAACTGTTACCTACGCAAAAAAATTAGGTGGCGATGTCGCTGTAGTAACCAACGGTGCTGCTGATTCAGCAACACTTACTACGCTCGGCAACTACGGTGCTTCAGTTGTACTTCAAGACAACACCCTAGATGGCCAAGACCACGCACAACTCTTTCAGCTTGTTGCAGCAGACGCTCAAAAAGTGGGTGCCCAAACCATTATCTTTTCTCATGACCTCATCGGAAA
>CAZPWB010000085.1:0-4802 GCA_964590425.1 uncultured Lishizhenia sp.
TCTGGAGGATTCAGAGGGAGCTGGTCGTAAAAGACTTACCCCATGCAAAAATAAAGAATTCCTTTGATATTAAGCAACAATTGCTCTATTCAAAAGAGAAATCATGGCTAAACAAACGATAAAAAGTTGTGTAGCAGTCTCTTCAGAAAGTGCGGAGCCATCCTCATCGTCTTCAGAAACCTCCATGGCCATAAACTGAGCCAATTGTGGTTGATCACAGAAAGACTCAATGATTTCTTCGTCTTCTGATTCAAAATACTGATCAAGCATATCGAAATAAGGTTCTTCTAATTCATCGATATCCGCTTCGGTCACTGCTCTTAGTTCGATCCCTTCTTGCTTGAAAGCCTCTAAAACCAGGCAGAAATAATAAATAAGTAAACCTTCGAGGTCCTCATTTTTATACTCTTCAGGAGCAGTCATGACGTAACCCAAAAGCGCTTCTTGCGCTGAGGCATATAATTCGGTGATGTTTTCGAGTTGATCATCGGTGAGGTTATCGACAACCCCAATGGCCTTTTCAATGGCCTGTAAAGAAACTTGTTTCATGCAAATGTTTTGTCAAAGGTAGTCTATTTCAATTGAAACCCCATTTTGATAGATCAATTTGCTTTCTGTAACTTACGCTACACTTCAATACAGATGCTTCTGTTAATTTTGTTCTCGATATGAAAACAATAATACATTCTGAAAAGTATTTTACTTATCTAGGTTATGTGCTAGGCGCGGTAGGTGGGTATCTCTATTTTCTTGCTTTTCCTTGTACAACTGGTTGTGCTCTAAGAAGTACTCCTTATGCAACAATCTTTATGGGCTTGTTGTTAGGCGGTATCGTTTTTCAATTTCTATTTGAATTTATTAACCCAAAAAATAAAAAAGATGTCAAAAACAATCATTGATGTGCGCACGCGTGCAGAATTTGCAGGTGGACACGTTGCAGGTTCTATTAATATTCCTCTTCAAGAAATAACCGAGCACATTGACGAAATTAAGTCAATGCAGGCTCCAATTATTTTCTGTTGTGCTTCAGGTAACCGTTCAGGTCAAGCCACACATTATTTCCAATCGATTGGAGTTGATTGCGAAAACGGTGGTTCTTGGTTGGACGTCAATTATCAAATGACTCAAAACTGATCAGATGTCTCTTCTCAAAAAATTATTTGGTGGAACAAGTGTAGATTTTAAAACACTTGTTAAAGAAGGTGCCATGATCATCGATGTGCGTAGTCCAGCAGAATTTAATGGAGGCCATGTTAAAGGTGCTGTCAATATTCCATTACAAGCAATACAATCGAGCTTCAATAAAATACCTAAAAACAAAGTAATCATTACTTGTTGTGCCTCTGGCATGCGCAGTGGTAGTGCCAAAAGCTTACTCAAGTCTGCTGGCTACACCGTGCACAATGGTGGTGGCTGGATGAGTTTGAAGTCTAAATTGTAAGTTTATTTTACTTGTTGTTTTCAATAATGTAAAGCAAGATCTTTTCCATTAAATGCGCGCGGTCTTTACCGCTCACATTATGTGGGTGCATTGGGTAAACAAAGTAATCGGCTTGTACGCCATTTTCGATAAAAGACTTTAACAAGACTTCGTTGTGTTGCATGACTACAACGTCGTCAACGGTGCCGTGAATCAATAGGAGCTTTCCTTTTAAATTTTTGGTATAGTTGGTCAGCGCATTGTTTTTATAACCGTCAGGGTTTTGCTCTGGGCGGTCCATGTAGCGCTCGCCATACATCACTTCATATAGTTTCCAATCGATCACAGGGCCACCAGCAACGCCTACATTGAAGATGCCAGCCTGACGCAACATCAACGAAGTGGTCATAAAGCCACCAAAAGACCAGCCGTGAACTGCCATTCGCTTCGCATCTACGTAACTCAAAGATTTCAGGTAATTAACACCTGTAAGTTGGTCTTCCATTTCAACAGTACCTAGTTGGCGGTGTATTTGGCTTTCAAACTCAAAGCCGCGCTCGCCTGAACCTCTGTTATCTAAGGTAAATACAATATAGCCTTGATTGGCTAACCAGTGCATCCACAAATTGGCGCCGGCCAACCAACTGTTGGTCACCATTTGAGCATGAGGCCCGCCATAGACATAAACTAATACAGGATACTTTTTGGAAGGATCAAAATTGCTTGGTCGGATCATGCGGTAGTAAAGCGCAGAACCATCAGTGGCTTTGAGTGTACCAATTTCTGTCGTTCCGATTTCGTAGTCCATGAGCGCATCTACAGCGTTGTGTAAGGGCTTAGCAACTTTGCCATTGAGCGTCATGATTTGCTCTTTGTTAGCTACTTCTAGGCTTCCAAAAGCATCATAATAATAAGCGCCTTTCGGAGCCAGTGCAAAGCGGTGTGTTCCTTCCTGCGTGGTCAACAAACGATTGTTGCCTTGTAAGTCCACTTCGTAAACTAAAGTATTACAAGGGTTTGGTCCTGTTGCTGCATAGTAAATTTTAGACCCTTCTTCACTTGCTCCAAGTATCGATTTGCAAACGAATTTGTTGGCGGTGAGCGTCTTGATGATCGTTCCTTTGATATCGCAGTAATAAAGGTTATTGAAACCATTTTTTTCTGAGATCCAAACAAAATTATCAGAGGTATTTGAAGGAAAAAAGGCAGGGTGTTCGGGTTCAACCCATTTGTCGTTGGCCTCTTCTAAAAGTGTTCGGATGAAAGTGCCCTTGACGTCATACAAGTTCAACCACATATGGTTTTGATCGCGGTTGACCTCTGCGACCATGATGTGTTTTTCACTCGGTGTAAAAGTGACATTTGTTAAATAAGAATCGGCGCCTGAACGTGGGCTAATAAAAACTGTTTTCTTCGTTTTAACATTGTAGATACCCACCTTAGGCTTTTCAGAAGCTTGCCCCGCCATTGGGTATTTAATAAAACGAACGGCTCCTGGTACTTGATTTACATCGAGTAAAGGGTAGTCATGAACTGCGCTTTCATCTTTTTGATAAAAGGCAAGTAAAGCACCAGAGTTTGACCAGAAAATCCCTTCAGAAATACCAAATTCACTGCGCGCATAGGTTTGCCCTGAGACAATATTCTTGTCTTTGTTTTTAGTAACCGCCCGGCCATCAACGTAGAGATTGTTGTCAATGGTATACGCTAGTTGTTTACTTGATGAATGAAAATGTGCGTTGTCTCCGTTTTCTGCAACGGCATGAATGCTCCCTGTTTTGGTAACGACGTTATAGAGTGCAAAAACACTACCACCATCAGAAACTTGCAGCACATCTTTGGATACCCATGAGCTGTAGGCAAAATGCGCAAATTTGGTTCCAAGCGCTTGGTTGAGGGCATCGATTGTAAGCAATTCAGTAGATTTTTCCGAAGAAACAGCACTCAGTTGAATGCTTTTCCAATCAGCAGAACAAATCGTGTATTGGTCGGATTCTGGAACCCATTGGAAATTGTTTAAGCGAGTAGGAGAGAGGGCTCTTTGCTTAAGTACAGATTCTTTGAGGTCAAAGGTCTTTTTTTGAGCATAAAACTGTGTCGTCAATACGAAACAAAGAATAATGAGCGCTAAATTTCTCATGTGCGTTGTATAAATTGATTAAAAAATAATTCGAGTGGTCTGCCAACGTGGTAGCAGTGCAAAAGTACTTGATCGAGGTCTGGATTTAGTAAAGTTTGCGGCTCAAATGTGCTATAAAAGTAAAACTGTTTATTGAAAATGAAGGATTCTTCTTGTGCAGCTTCTTGAAGGTGTTTGTCTAGTTTCTTGTTTTTTTCACCGTGAATTTCTCCAAATACTGCCTTAAACTCTTTACTGGTATATAGTTTTCGAAATTCAGCTAGGTTGTCTGCGATTCCTTCTCTTAAAGCTAACAGATCTTCTTTTTCTATTTCATAGACCCCACCATAGGCCCTCACATGTTCGGGCCCCAATTCAAAATAAATACCGTGAATGGAGCTGCTTTTCTTACCCTGTGGTGAAATCACTGCCGAGCACATGGTTTTATACGGTGTTTTGTCTTTCGAAAAACGAATGTCGCGGTTGATCCTGAATATGCAATCGCTGGCCTTGAGTTCTTTAAATGCAGGTTCTTTCTTAGCAAGCTCATCGATGAGGTGCTGTGTAAACACTTTAAATGGTTCTTTCACGCTGCGTTCATAGCGCTTACGGTTTTCGTCGAACCAATCTTTATGGTTATTAGCGGCAAGCTCCTGAAAGAACAATAAGTAATCTTCGGTGAAAAAAGGCATGTGCTAAAATTACGAAAAAGCACGATTTGATTCATCAAGTACCTTGAAATGGGATTAAACGAGGGAAATAGTAAAATGTACTATTACCAACACAATTGTGAAAATATAACAACGAATTTAGTAACTCAGCTTAAGAGGGTCTTCGGAGTTTTGTAACATGGAGCAACATATTGGTGCGCAAATTCGTGGAGTGATTGAAAAACGAGGAATGACGGTTACTGAATTTGCGAGTAGGATCAATAAATCGCGTGAAAATGCGTACTCTATTTTCAATCGAAAAACGATAGATACTAGTTTGCTTCAAATCATATCAGAAGTACTAGAGTATGATTTTTTCAAACAACTGAGCCCGACTTTTCAAATGCTAGAGGCTGAGTTAGAAAAGGTAAAGGCGGAGAATTCTCTCCTTAAAGACTACAACGCTTTATTGAAACAACAGCAACTCAAGTAGGATTCTTCAAGAAATCCTTGCATTTCAATAGTTTCTGTGTATCTTTGCACCCCAATTATAGTATAAATTAAAGTTTAACCTTATGAATTCTTACGAAACTGTTTTCATTTTAACTCCCGT
>CAZPWB010000086.1:0-4670 GCA_964590425.1 uncultured Lishizhenia sp.
GTTTTGACAGATTTTCAAAAGGCTGTATATTTATCCAGCAATCCGGCGAAAACCAACAAAACTCCCAAGACGAAGGACCAGGGGTTCAGACGCCTCATTGCCCAACGAAAAACAACTAGGAGACATTCGTGAGCCGAAACCAAACCTACGCCGACATCTTGCTGAACTTGCCTGTCGATGACACCCTCAAAACCTTCATTGAGCGCCACGCCTTGCCCATGCCCGAGGGCTGGGCATGGAGCGACACGGTCCAGACTTCAAGACGCCTGATCGGGCTGATTCAGGCCCATCCAGTGGTAGCCATACGCGACCGCATCGTGGCGGGACTGCATGCCAGCACACTGCTGGCCCACCCGCTGGGCAAACAGGCCATGTTTCAAGCAGCCCATGACCGACCTGCCGAACTGGTGGGCCTCATTACCTGCAAGAACGATCTGCACCGGGCCTTCTGGCTGTACGTCCACCATCCGGGGCTGTTCGAGGCCGCAGCGGAAATCGAATACTTGGATCACCACGGTCAGCAAGCCCAACAGCATGACTTAGGCCTCAAACGGACCGTCAAGCGTGACGAGGTGTCGATCGCCGCATTCGGTGACGCCATCAAAGGCTTCTACCAGCGGGAGCTGGGATGCGGCGAGGTGTGCGTGGTCAATGTGCTGGACCGGGCGCGCGGCACGCAGCTGATCTCCATCCATGCCAAGGACCTGGCCACGGCCAAGTTGGAGTTCGTGGGCAGCCAGTTGCAGCGGCGGGTGGGCAGTCCGAACATCCACATGGTCCTCGAATACGCCCAGGCCACCGGCGTGGCGCGCACCATCATCCGTGGCGGGGCCAAGTACCACGCCATGCTGTGTGAGGCCTTTGCAAGGCACCTGCTGGGTGTGGATGCCGATGCGCAGCGGATCCAGACGCCACGCCTGAACCTGTCCACGCTGCGCTTGGGACTGAACATTCCGCAGGCGATTGATGACGGATTCGTTGGCTTGCAGGTCAAGAGCGTGACTGTGGTCAGCGGTTGTGGGCAACTCAAGATGGAGTGCACGGCCAGTGCTGCCAGCGATCAGCGCTGTGTGACGGACTTGCTGCAGGACTACTTCGGCGCGGAAAACCCGCTCGCACGCGGCTGGACCATCCAGGCTGCTGTGCTGAACTTTTATCTGGCCCCGATGCAAGGCAAGAGTCGCTGTCAGGTGGTCAGTGTGGAGGTCACCAGCAAAGGGCGACTGAATCTGCACAAGTTCGATGAGAAGCTGCGTGCCCAACTTGAGGACTATCTGGTCCAGTTGGGCATCTTGAAGGCGCAGCAGGTCCTCAAGACAGGACGGAAGCAGGAGGAGCCTGCGACCATGGACGGCAACTTGTTCGAGTGAGGTGTGAATGGAGTTGACACCCAATCAACAAGCCATCAGCTTGGCCGCTTTGATGTTCGTGCGAGGCAACGCATCTTTCGAGAGCAACCTGCACGATGAAGAAATGGAAGCGCTGCATGTTCTCAAACAGGCGAAGGCGGTTGTGCCTGGTGTGGTCAACAGCCGCGATGCCGTCTGCGCTTTCTGCGGTCTGTACCGTGGTCCGATCTTCAGGAGCGATGAAGGGCTCATGGTGCAGTGCCCGGACTGTGGCCCGTTTGCGCTGGATCCGGCCAGTCAGCGCAGTTGGAGACTGGACGACGAATGGTTGATCCGCAAGTTGCGCGGCGCGCTGGACATTTCGCCGCACACCACGACGACTCAGATCGTCGATGGGGTGTGGGACATTGGGCGGTACAAGAAGCGGCCGGTGGTGCTGGCGCGCCGCATTGATCTTGTGGAGCGCCATGGGCTGCGGATTTTTCATGGACCTGAGCCGCGCAGTCAAAGCTGGGTGATCACGCCACGGCCTTTGGTGAAGTCACCATTGGAGCCGCTGGTCGGGACGGCGACCTGGTGGCATCTGGAAGATCGGTTTGTCTTGCATGGCTTGTCATTGCGGCTGCTCGCCCCGGATCAAGGTGAAAGAGTCGACGAATTACACGACAACACACCAGGCGTAGCTTTCCACGGACCGTTCAGTGAAGACTTCGCCTGGGTACATCTGGACGGATGGCCGCATGGCCCCATTCGTTTGACCGATGCTCAGGCCCGGGTGTTTGCGGCTCTGTGGGAACACCGTGACCGAGCGCAATCATCGGAATTCATCATGCGCGCGGCAGGGCTTGACAGCGAAAAGCCCATGGACGTGTTCAAGGTGAAGGCGGCAAACCGGGATGACCCCGTGTATGAGGGGCCACTTTGGGCATACAACCAACTGGTCGTGCGGCAGCGCCGTTTGGGGCAATATCGATTTTCCTGGTCAAGTTAACGGCACAGTCTTCGCAAAATTTATCCCAGTGATACAGGAGTCGATGCCCATTAGCCCTCGCGGTTGTAGCCATGGTTGAGCCTATTTACTTGCTGCTGCGAAAGCGGAGGCGGCAATCCTGACCATGCTCGGATGCAGTGTCCCTAGCTTTGGAAGTTGGCCGTGCGGTGCATGGGGAGGAATCGAAAAATAGGCGTCGTTGAACGGAAGCTCAAGCACGTTTCTCAAGTCGAACTTGGTGTCGTAGCTCAGTCCGGCGCTGGTATACGCGGCCGGATGCTCACTTTTGGCGATGCGAAACTCTCCGCTGTACAGACGGTCCGTCTTTTGGCTGGTGCCGTATGCCACGCTCACGAAGATCATGCCCTCGTCGTCTTCCTTGGTCGAAACAATCAGGCCTGGACGTGGTTTGGGCTTAGGGTGAATATTGTCAGGAAAGTGGCACCAGACGATTTCGCCAGCTGTAGGTTCTGGCCACCACCGCATCAGGCGCTTTCCAGTTCAAAAAGACTGCTGCGAACGGTGCCGCCTTTGGCTTTGAGTGCTGATTTTTTGACCTGACTGAGCTGGGCCTTGGTCAGAGCGCCCTCATCAGCCTCGTATTGTGGCAAAAATTTTGTGGCCAGCTCATGCAGGGCCAAGTGAATGACCTGCGTTTCATCAACGCCCAGAACCTCGGCCAGGCGCTTCGCTGTTGTACGGGTCACGCCTGTTGCGCTGTCCTGCGGACGGTAACGAAAGGCGATCTGAGCTGTTGCAGCTGTCATTGGTAGATCCTTTGAAAAAAGATATCTTTAAGATATCAGATTCGGTCCGGGCTGTCAACCAGAGGGGGCAAAAACCGGGTCCCGGAAAGATTAAGGAACTGGAGATATCGCCAAAGTTCCTTATTCAGTTCCTTATCAGTTCCCCATTGATTTCCTGAAATAGCAGCGTTGTCCCCCAACTCTTCGAAAGGAGTTACCAATGCTGCTTGCAACACCAGCACTCGAGGCGCCAGTCTTCCTGAGCGCCACTTCCCCTGAATCCACCATGCCCAAGCAGCTGGTGCTGACCGAGGCTGACCTGGCCTCCCGATGGGCCATGAGCCCCAAAACCCTGCAGCGCTGGCGTATGACTGGCACAGGGCCGACCTATCTCAAGCTGGGTAAACGGGTGAGCTACCCGCTTAACGCCGTGATCGCCTTCGAGAACTGCGTCCAGCATGTCTCGACCTCCAAGCGTATCCCCGGAAAGACAGGTGCGGCATGAACCACCTGCAATTGCAGCAAGCTGCACTGCCTGACCTCTCCGTGAGCCAGATCAGCCGTCTTCCCAAAGACCAGTTGGCCCATTTCAGCAATGCGGTGCAGCAGCTCAATGACTGGACGGTGGAGATGCGTGGCCGGATCAACCGGGCCATGGAAATCCGCTACGCCGACCAGATTCGCCATGCCGAATGCCTTGGCCAGGAGGAAGCAGCCAGGTTTCGCATCGACGACGGTGACCTGCAGATCGATGTCTTAAACCCCAAGGAAATCGTCTGGGACCAACAGCACCTGTCTCAGATCGCTGAGCGGATGGTCGTCGCCGGTGACCGGGTGCAGGACTTCATGCAAGTCCAGTTCTCGGTGGCCGAGCAGGACTACGCCCGCTGGCACCCACTGCTGCGCGCGGCCTTCCAGCCAGCCCGCAAAGAGCTGATCACCGAGCCCACCTTTCAGATCCGATGGGTCGGCGAAGTCCAGCTTTGAGCGGACTGCCACTCGGAAAAACCAAAACGCAACCCCACACAACAGGAATACCTTCAATGAACCACGACAGCTACAACCAGGCCGCAACCTATGGCCAATCCTCAACCCACGGCGCCACGGGTGCCTGGTGCGACTTCAATGACGCCGATGCCCAGCAAGGCGAGTTCAACCTGATCCCCAAAGGCACTCAGGCCTTGGTACGCATGGCCATCAAACCCGGCGGCTATGACGACGCCAGCAGGGGCTGGACGGGCGGCTATGCCACTGCTTCGGATGAAACCGGCGCCGTGTTCCTGTCATGTGAGTTCGTGCTGCTCACAGGCCCGTTTGCCAAGCGCAAGATCTGGAGCAATGTCGGCCTGCACTCCAACAAGGGCCCGATCTGGGCGCAGATGGGGCGCAGCTTCATCAAGGCCGTGCTCAACAGTTCGCGCAACATCCACCCCGATGACGACTCCCCAGAGGCGCAGCGTGCTCGCCAGATCCGCAGCTTCGGGGACCTCGATGGTGCCGAATTCGCAGCCCGGATCGGCATTGAAAAAGATGGCCAGGGCGAGTACCGCAACATCATCCGGCTGGTGATCGAGCCCGATCACA
>CAZPWB010000087.1:0-4602 GCA_964590425.1 uncultured Lishizhenia sp.
TTTACGGAGATGGTGTCTTTGAAAGCATTCGCATCATCAATGGCCGCCCACTCAACATTGAAAACCATATCCTCAGATTACTAGCTGGAGCGCGCGCTATTCATATGCGCCCTTCGGCGAGTTATACCAGTGCCTTTTTTGAAGCTAAAATTATTGAGCTTTGTCAGCAATCGGGCATTAATGAAGGAGGCCGTTGCAGACTTTCTTTGGATCGCATAAGTGGTGGCGCTTATCTTCCCGATTCAAATGAAGCTACTTATTACATCGAGGTTTATCCGTATGAAGTGAATCATTTTGAGCTCAATGCAAAGGGTCTTGAACTCGATATTTACCAAGATATCAAGCTCGAAAAGAATTTGCTTTCTAACTTCAAAACCAAGATGGGCTTGCCCTATATCATGGCTGCTTTAGCCGCCAAAGAAAAGGGTCTTGATGATTTATTCTTAGTCGATCACAAAGGAAGCATACTAGAAACTTCATCTTGCAATGTATTTGTTATTAGCAACGGTGTGCTCTATACGCCAAGTCTGGAAGAAGGCTGCTTGGCGGGCACGATGCGCATGCAGATCATCAACCTTGCTTTGGCAAACGGGATTAAAGTCTACGAGTGCGCTCTAATGCCTCAAAATTTATTAGCGGCAGACGAAGTCTTTTTAACCAACGCCATTCGCGGCATCAATTGGGTCGGTGGTTACAGAACCAAGCGTTATCAAAACAACATTTCGCGCCGCTTAGTGGTGCTGCTCAATGCCTACTGGGAGCAAGCGCTCACTCAACAATAGTTATCAACAATCGTCAAGATTTGCCGCACTAATTTCTATCTTTAGAAGTTCCTTTTTTAGCTGCGCATGTACCTCATTTTTGACACCGAAACAACGGGCTTACCCCGTGACTTTAACGCACCAATCACAGACACAGACAACTGGCCGCGTGTGGTACAACTTGCTTGGCAACTTCACGATGAATCTGGTGAGCTCATTTCTCAAAAAGATTTCATCATCAAACCAGCGGGCTATAATATTCCATTTGAATCTGAACGTGTTCACGGAATTTCTACCGAATTGGCGCAAGCGCTCGGAGAAGACCTCTCAGAAGTTTTGACGCAATTCAACAAGGACCTCAGCCGAGCCAATTTCATGGTTGGCCATAACCTCAAGTTTGATATCAACGTACTGGGTGCCGAATATGTGCGTCAAGGTCAAGATACGCCATTGGTAAAGCCTGTGCTTGACACCTGTACTGAAAAAACGGCCTTATTGTGTCAGATTCCAGGCGGTCGAGGCGGTCGTTTTAAATTACCTACACTTACTGAGTTACACGAATTTCTCTTTCAAGAATCTTTTTCAGAGGCCCACAACGCCACCGCTGACGTCGAGTCTACAACGCGTTGTTTTCTAGAACTCATTCGCAAAGAGCATTACACCCTTCAAGAAATTCTACAAGAGCCAGGTTATTATGAATCATTTCGCGTACTCAACCCAAACCCGATTCAAAAAATCGGTCTTCAGCACCTCAATCTAAAAGCTGAAAGCGAAAAATTACGCGCTGCCAAATCGACTCCTCTTGCCCCAAAAGTTGAAGTGAGTCAGGAAGTACTCAATGACCTCGTTTTTGCACATCTACATAACCATACTCAGTTTTCAATTTTGCAATCCACGGCTGAGGTTACTGGTCTGATCCAAAAAGCGGTGGCTTTAGGGCAGCCTGCCG
Organism: uncultured Lishizhenia sp.; assembly: GCA_964590425.1. Taxonomy (GTDB): domain Bacteria; phylum Bacteroidota; class Bacteroidia; order Flavobacteriales_D; family Crocinitomicaceae; genus UBA952. The sequence goes on from CAZPWB010000087.1 coordinate 1,711, forward strand.
TCGCGCTCACCGATACAGGCAACATGATGGCTGCTTTTCAATTTGAAAAAGCTGCTGCCGCTCACAATGCCAAAATAAAAGCAGAAAGAGCCGAGGCACAAGAAAAAAACGAACCTTATCACGGCAAAGAAATTTTACCCATTATCGGTTGTGAATTCAATGTTTGCCGCAATCATCAAGATAAAACCGTCAAAGACAACGGCTACCAAATTGTCTTTTTGGCCAAAAATAAAAATGGCTATCAAAACTTAATCAAACTTGCCTCAATAGCCTATACCAAAGGGATGTATTATGTTCCTCGTATAGACAAAGAGGTAATTAATCAATACAAAGATGACCTGATTGTCCTGAGTGGCAACCTTTATGGCGAAATAGCTAGTTTGCTATTGAACGTCGGTGAAAGTCAAGCTGAAGAAGCCTTGCTTTGGTGGAAAGAACAATTTGGTCCCGATTTTTATATTGAGCTCGGTAGGCACAACTTAGAAGTGGAAGAACGCGTCAATCCTTTACTTGTGGCACTAGCCTCCAAGCATGGTGTTTCTTTAGTTGCCACTAACAATACCTACTACATCGAGCAAAAGGATGCGCTTGCCCACGATGTTTTACTATGTGTCAAAGACAACGAACTCGTAGAAACGCCTAAAGGCCGCGGTCGTGGTTTTCGTTATGGCCTCGAGAACGACACCTACTATATGCGTTCCTCTGAGGAAATGATTGCATTATTTGCAGACTTACCTCAAGCCATTCAGAGTATTTCTGAAATCATTGAAAAATGCGAGCACTACGGCCTTGCCCGCGAGGTTTTGTTGCCTGCCTTTGACATCCCGAGTCAGTTCCTTGACCCACAAGATGCACAAGACGGCGGTAAACGCGGTGAAAACGCTTATCTCAAGCACCTGACTTATGAAGGTGCAAAAAAGCGCTACTCAGAAATCACGCCCGAGATTCAAGAACGCCTCGACTTCGAATTGGCCACCATTGAAAATACGGGTTACCCAGGTTACTTCCTCATTGTCCAAGATTTCTGTAATGCAGCACGTCAAATGGGCGTTTCGGTTGGTCCGGGAAGGGGTTCGGCTGCAGGTTCGGCGGTCGCCTATTGTATCGGGATCACCAACGTAGACCCCATCAAGTACGACCTCCTCTTTGAGCGTTTCTTAAATCCTGATCGTATCTCAATGCCCGATATCGACATCGACTTTGACGACGAAGGCCGGGGCCGCGTTATAGATTACGTCATCAATAAATACGGAGCCAATCAGGTAGCACAAATCATTACCTACGGCACAATGGCTGCAAAATCTGCAGTCCGTGATACTTCTAGGGTCATGAATTTACCACTCCCTGAAGCAGATCGTTTAGCTAAACTAATTCCAGACCTCTCACTAAAAAAGCTTTTTAACCTTCCAGAGCCAGAACTCATTGATAAACTCCGCAACCAAGAGGCGATTACCAATGCCAAAGAGTTGCGTCGCATTTACCAGGGTACCGACCTACAGGCGAAAGTTTTACAGAAAGCTACAGAAATTGAAGGTTCAGTGCGCAACACTGGTATTCACGCCTGTGGGGTTATCATCACCCCCGACGACCTCACCAATTTTGTTCCTGTAGCCACTGCCAAAGACTCAGAGATGGTCTGCACGCAATACGACAACGCTGTAGCCGAGTCTGCAGGTCTACTCAAAATGGACTTCTTGGGTCTGAAAACCCTCACACTCATTAAAGATGCAGTGCGTTTGGTCAAAGAAAATCGTGGCATTGACCTCGATCCGGATGAATTTCCTATCGATGACGAAGCGACCTACGCACTTTTTCAAAGAGGTGACACCGTCGGTATTTTTCAATACGAATCTCCTGGGATGCAAAAACACCTCAAAGAGCTCAAGCCAACCGTCTTTGCCGATCTCATCGCCATGAACGCCCTCTACAGACCCGGGCCAATGGAATACATCCCATCCTATTGCAAGCGTAAACACGGTGAGGAAACCATTATTTATGACCTCGCCGATTGCGAAGAATACCTCAAAGAAACCTACGGCATCACCGTATACCAAGAGCAGGTAATGCTCTTGTCTCAAAAATTAGCTGATTTCACCAAAGGTGAAGCTGATACCTTGCGTAAAGCTATGGGTAAAAAAGACCGCAAAGTACTCGACAAAATGAAGCCGACCTTCATTGAAAGAGCCTCAGCAAAAGGTCATGCTGAACCCACACTTGAAAAAATCTGGAAAGACTGGGAAGCCTTTGCTTCCTATGCCTTCAATAAATCGCACTCTACTTGTTATGCTTGGGTTGCTTACCAAACAGCTTATCTAAAAGCCAATTATCCGGCCGAATACATGGCTTCTGTTTTGAGTAACAACATGTCCGATATCAAACAGGTGTCATTTTTCATGGAAGAATGTCGCCGAATGGGTATTGAAGTGTTGGGTCCAGATATCAACGAATCTGGCTTCACTTTCTCCGTAAATAATGTAGGAGCCATTCGTTTTGGTCTTGGTGCCATTAAAGGAATGGGTAGCGGCCCAGTTGAAGCTATTTTGCAAGAAAGACAAAATGGTTCGTTTTCAGATATTTTTGATGTCACCAAGCGCATCAACTTGAGGTTGTGCAACAAACGCGCTTTTGAAAGTCTTGTGTATGCAGGTGGTTTTGATTCATTTAAAGAAGTGCATAGAGCACAATACTTTGTGGTTGATGCAAATAACCGCACTTTCTTAGAGTCAGCCATTCGTTATGGTGCTAGTTTGCAAGAGCAACAACACTCAGCTCAACACAGTATGTTTGGTGAGGCTACCGGCACAACCATGCCTGCCCCAACAGTACCTCGGGCCGAAGAGTGGCCAGCCATATACAAACTCAATCGAGAAAAGGAAGTGGTGGGTATCTTTA
>CAZPWB010000088.1:0-4457 GCA_964590425.1 uncultured Lishizhenia sp.
AAACAACTCAAAAAGGCGGATGCCGAACTCCAATCCAAGGAAGAAGAACAACAGCAGCATATAGATCTAGGCGCCAAAATAATCTCGGAAGAATATTTCCTCTCAAATTCTTCAACTTTTTTGAAAATCGATCCGAATAGTAAAGAACAACTGCTCAAAACAAGCTTCAGCGCTCCATTTTACTCCTTTCTATACATTCAGAACTGTTTTCACCCTCCTTGTATGGCTTGATTGAATCTAATTCATCAACTTAAATACAACACATGAAAACAATTAGTTTAATGCTGCTGCTAGTACTTTCTAGTAGCGCTTGGTCTTGTGATATATGTGGTGGTGTGCATGCCAATAGTTCTATCGGACTTCTTGCCGCAAATCGCTTTCATACACTTGGTCTCAGTACACAATACAGAAGTTACCAAAGCTTTGAAGACGGGCACCTGCATTCAAAAGAGGCATTTATCGTTCAAAGTTTACAATTGCGGTTTCAACTTAGTCCTCAACTTCAATTTTATGGACAATTGCCTTATCAACATGGTAAGCAAAGTATTGATGGTATTCAGACTGCCAAAATAGGACTTGGCGACGCACAAGCCATGCTCAACTACATCCTATTGCAACGAAAGGATACAGTTGGTATTACTCAACAATTTATAAGCGCCGCCTTGGGTGTAAAAGCGCCCACTGGGCATTTTGTATCGCCGTCTAATTTGCAACAGAATTTGTATCCTGGCACTGGTGCCTGGGATTTCAGTTTGTTACTGAACGCTTATCAAAAGCTACATAAAAAATGGGGACTACAAGTAGAACTCAGTCAGACTTGGAAGGGCAAAAATAGCTTTGCTTTTCGCTATGGCGCTACAAGTCAGGTATCAAGTGTCTTTGTTCTGAACCAAAAAGTCAGGAGCTACCGCTTGTTGAGTGCAGCAGGACTGCAGCTGGATCATTTCGCTGCAAACAGCTGGGATTGGGAGCAACTATCCGAAAGAGCTCAGCACAAAGGCCTACTCTTTCAAACAAAAATGAGTTGTCATTTACTGACCTATAATTGGCTGTATAGCCTACAAGCAAACTTGCCACTTTGGCAAAACATCAATACGGGGACGCTTTACTTTCGTCCACAAATCCAATTTTCAATTCAATATTTAATTCAACAAAAAAAGAAATCATGAAAAATATATTATCAATCCTCAGTTTAGCTGCTCTACTATTTTTGGGAGCAACCTCTTGTAACAAAAACAAAGACAAAGCTACCGGAGAACTCGAAATTGCATTCGAACACGTTTGGGGCATGAATGAAGACGCTTTCAGCCTGAATACCGACTACGTGCATCCAATGAACAACGAGGCGCTCAACTTCAGTACGTTTAAGTACTACGTATCAAATATCATTTTGACCAAAGAAGATGGAACGCAATGGAAAGACTCCAATAGCTATTACCTTATTGACCTGAGCAAGCCTGCTTCTCTAAAATTGGCCTTAAGCAAAGTTCCAGTTGGCACTTACAAATCCATGACCTACACGCTCGGCGTGGACAGCCTTCGCAATGTCTCTGGTGCGCAAACAGGTGCGCTTTCTACGGCAAATGGCATGTTTTGGAATTGGAATTCTGGCTACATTATGCTCAAAGCAGAAGGCACTAGTCCAGCATCCAGCTTAGGAAGTTTTGCGTATCACCTCGGTGGTTTTAGCGGTGTAAACAATATTGTTACGAGCAAAACAGTCAACTTTGATACAGAAAAACTGCTGATCAATGACGAACACGCCTGTGAAATCCATATGAAAGCGAACCCTGCAAAATTGTTTCACAACGACGCTATTGCCAATGGTGCAAATGTAATGATGCCTGGTGCACGCGCAAAAACGATGTCTTTTAACTTCTATGGCGCAGTTGTTTTTGAACACTTACACAATTAAAATTGATGGGTTCTTTTTTTGAACTTGGCTATACTTCAAAATGGGGTCGACTGATGATGTCGGCCCCTCTTTTGGTATTCCTACTCCTGTACTCTTGTACAAAAGAGCGTCCTGCTGATTTTCAAGCACAAGTCCCCGCTTATTTTCCTCAACCGAATTATCAAAGTCACATCACAGACTATACAAAAGGTCGTTTTGAACTTGGTAAAAAACTTTTCTTTGACCCTATTCTTTCTACTGATCATAGCACCTCCTGCGCGAGTTGCCATACCCAAACACATGGTTTTGCAGATCACAATGTGCGTTTCAGCAGTGGCATTTACGGTAGAAAAGGAGTTCGCAACACACCAAGTATCGCCAACATGATTTGGTATCCGTCTTTTGGTTGGGATGGAGGGGTAAATCATATCGAAATTTTTCATTTAAGCCCCCTCACCAATGAATTAGAAATGGGAACGAGCATGGAAGATGTGCTGAACCGCTTGAATCACGAAGCAACTTATCGCGCCCAATTTAAAGAACATTATGGAGTCGAACAAATCAACGATTACGAGTTGTTCAAGGTCCTGACCTTATATATTGCACAAATGCAATCTTATCAAAGTAAATATGATAGCTATCGTCAGGGAAAAGTTAAATTTAGTTCTGAAGAACTTAAGGGCTATGCACTTTTCAAAAATTATTGTGCCAAGTGCCATACCGAACCACTTTTTAGTGATTTTACTTATCAAAATAATGGGCTAGATACTGTTTTTGCGGATGGAGGCAGAGGTAAAATCACGAAGGAAATTACAGATTACGGAAAATTCAGGGTGCCATCTTTGAGAAATGTAGCCCTTACCTACCCCTATATGCACGATGGTCGTTTTTGGGATTTAGAAGAGGTACTAGAACATTATAGTTCTGGCATCAAAGAAAATAGCCAAAACCTAAGCCCCAAACTAAAAAAAGATTTGCATTTGACCTCGACTGAAAAGACAGCTCTCATTACTTTTCTAAAAACCCTCACCGACTACCCATTACTTGCTGACAAACGATTTTATTAAAACAAAAAAAGGGAGGCTTTCACCTCCCTTTTCCATATCAATTTGTAAGGTAATTATGCTTTGGAATCAGATTTAGCCAATGCGTAAATAACCAAACCAAAACCAATTTTGTTTACGGCATCTCCGATGTTGTATACAACATCCATCCAAGGATTTGGACCTGAGCTACCAAAAGCGCCGAACAAGCCACCTGGCGTACCGATGATGTAACCAAGTGGGTAAATTGCCCAACCAACGAGTACAAACCAAGCTAAGATGCGTGTTGCTTTAGCTACAGCCGGACCTGCTGATTCTGCCAATTTGGCCACTTCGCCAAACCATACTAAATAAGCGATGTAGAAATAAGCTGCTCCTGAAAGCACACCCCACATGACGCTGTTGTTGCGGTCTACTGACTCACCGAAGTAACCTGTAACGAGCATTACAACAGAAGCAAAGATAAGTTTCCATAGTAAGCTTGTTTTTGCACCTGCTTTTTTGGTGATCAAATAGAATTCAACACACATGAGCGGAACTGTAAGCATCCAGTCTACATAACGGAAAAACGTTGGTGATGTAGAGGTTGCTGTGAAGTAATCACGCATGTAATAATAGTGAACAGCGGCAATGAAGGTGATGAGACCAGAAACTAAAATGGAGGTTCTCCACTTTTCTTCCATGTTGCGCATTTCCATAAAGAAAAATGCTGCTGCAGCCATCATGGCCATTGTTCCAATGAAGAAGGTAAATGCTGTGTACGTATACACATCTCCTTTTTCAAATAATGCTTGCACTTTGAGTGCACTAGATAAAGAAAATAACATAAATAGATAGGTTTAGTTTTTCCTACTCTTTTGTGGCTTTTCGGATACCGCCAATAATTTATTGAATAACAATGATATACAATTATTGTTTAATAATTGATATAATTTATTCAACAAAAACTAAAAAAACCTAACTATTTTATTGTCAATAAATTACAAAAACCTAGTCATATCAATAGATAGAGAAGGAAAAGGGCAAGCGCATTTGTAGGCCCTTCATTTTTTTAATTTGCGCATATTTTTGGTAATAGAGCAATAACTCACTGGGAATCTGAACTTTTGACTGACTCTTTTCACCTTCCAGTTCTTCATCTAATAATGCTAAAAAATTGCTAAAAGCATCGTCTTCTTGTTGCGGATAGTATACAACTTCTTTCACTCCTACTTGTTTTTGTAGTGCCCGAACTGTGGCATTTAAACCACCTAATTCATCGACTAAGCCACATCGCTGGGCATTCTTTCCGGTCCAAACTCTTCCTCTTGCCACTTGCTGCACACGCTTTTTTGTCATTTTACGACCATCACTCACACGCTTTAGAAATTGCGTATAAATCGCATCGACTTCCAGCTGCATAAAATTGAGTTCTTCTGGATTCAAGCGCTGTGTTAAAGATAAGGTACCATAGCGGTGCGTACGAACTTCATCGGTAGTGACACCTAATTTATTCTTGAAGAAATCACCAGCGTAAGGCA
>CAZPWB010000089.1:0-4416 GCA_964590425.1 uncultured Lishizhenia sp.
AGAGCCTCCTTTTAGACATCGTTGAAAAAGTTAAGAACTCGTTAATAACTCCATGAAAAAAGCGAGTTTCAGATTTTTTTTAACCTTTTTTTCGGTGTTACTTTGCCTAACAAGCAGAAGTCAACTTTACTTAGCAAAACACAGATAAGATAAGCGCATGAGACAGCTAAAAATTACCAAATCCATTACAAACAGAGAAAGTCAATCTCTGGACAAATACTTACAAGATATCGGTCGTGAAGAACTCATTACAGCCGAAGAAGAAGTAGAATTAGCTCGCCGCATTAAGGCCGGTGATCAAAAAGCACTAGAAAAATTAACACGCGCCAATTTGCGTTTTGTGGTTTCAGTAGCCAAGCAATACCAAAATCAAGGCCTTACCCTTCCTGACCTCATCAACGAAGGAAACCTTGGTCTGATCAAAGCAGCTCAGAAATTTGACGAAACCCGTGGTTTTAAATTCATCTCCTACGCCGTTTGGTGGATTCGTCAATCTATCTTGCAAGCATTAGCTGAGCAAGCACGTATTGTACGTCTTCCTTTGAATCAAGTTGGTTCTTTGAACAAAATCAACAAAGCATTTTCTCGCCTAGAGCAAGAATTTGAGCGTCCGCCAAGTGCAGAAGAATTAGCAGAAGCACTCGAGGTACCTGAAGATAAAATCAAAGAGAGTTTAAATGTGTCTGGTCGTCACGTATCTATGGACGCGCCACTCACAACCAACGATGACGGTGGTACACTCATGGATGTCATGGCCAACCACGACTCTCCAAAAACAGACCACTCTTTAATGGCTGAGTCTTTGCAAAAAGAAATCGAAAGATCTTTAAGCACACTCACCGACAAAGAACGCGAAATCATTCGTCTTTTCTTCGGTATAGGCATGAATCATGGTCTTACCCTTGAAGAAATCGGAGCCAAGTTCAACCTCACCCGTGAGCGTGTACGCCAGATCAAAGAGAAGGCCATCCGCAGGTTGCGACACACCTCTCGAAACAAATTGCTCAAGTCATACTTAGGCTAATAACTTGAAGGCTACCTACATGTGAGGTAGCCTTTTTTATTGCCCTACCCTTTTTATTATCAATCATCAATCAACAACAACATGGAAACCAAAGACGGTTATGAAAAAGAGCTCAATTTGCATATTGAGCGAGAAAGAGCAGCTGTTAAATTGCAAAGCAAAGTCGGTGAATTGCTTTATGACAAAGGCATCGAGCTTGTACTTTTCCGCAATCATTTAACAGACACCACCATTTCTGAAATCCTAAATTTGCACGAATATGCAAAGAAGGTTGTCAATAAACCTATTGACGTTTTTACCACAGCAGCCTTAGCTGAAACCCTCATGACACTTGACATCCCGGCTTCTAAACTCGATATCGGTTTATTAGCAAGCGAATGGTTAGCTGGGCATACTGAGCAAAGTGGAATGGCGCGTTTTCTTATGGAGAAATTAGGGGGCATGCAAAGCCCACAAGCCATTGAACCACGAGATGTCGTACTTTACGGTTTTGGACGCATCGGGCGTTTGGCAGCACGTGAATTGATCAAGCAAGCTGGTAAAGGTCAACAATTGCGTTTGCGCGCCATCGTTACACGCGGTGCTTCAGATGCAGACATCATTAAACGCGCTTCTCTTTTGCGCAATGACTCTGTGCACGGCGCATTCAAAGGTTCTGTTATTGAAGACCTTGAAAACAAGAGCCTCATCATTAACGGGCAAATCGTCCACATGATTGATGCTGCAAACCCTGAAGACATCGATTACACGGCATACGGCATCAACAATGCCCTGATCATTGACAACACAGGTGTTTTCACCAATCGCGAAGCACTTTCTAGACACCTTCAAGCCAAAGGAGTTGGCAAAGTATTACTCACTGCACCAGGTAAAGAAATTCCGAATGTGGTTTATGGTATCAACCAAGGAACACTTGACGTTGAGAACGAAAATATCTTTTCTGCCGCATCTTGTACAACGAATGCCATCTCTCCTATATTAAAGGTTGTAAACGATCATTTTGGCGTAGTAAAAGGACACATTGAAACTGTCCATGCCTACACCAATGACCAAAACCTTTTGGACAACATGCACAAGAAACCACGTCGTGGACGTTCAGCAGCCGTAAACATGGTCATCACTTCAACAGGCGCAGGCTCAGCGGTTACCAAAGTTATTCCGGAACTCAAAGACAAACTGACAGCCAATGCAGTGCGTGTCCCGACACCAAATGGCTCTTTGGCAATTTTGAGCTTGGAATTGAACAAAACTACCAACCTCGAACAAATCAATGCCGCAATTAAAGATGCCGCACTTCACGGAGAACTTGTTAATCAAATTTTCTACTCCTTTGACCCCGAGCTCGTTTCTTCAGATATCATCGGAAATACTTGTTGTTCTGTATTTGATTCAAATGCAAGTATTGTCTCTAATGACGGAAAAAATGTAGTTTTGTATGCGTGGTACGACAACGAGTTTGGATACACCAAACAAGTAATTCGTCTGGCCAAGTACATTACGCAAGTTAGAAGAGCGATATACTATTAATGAAAAAAAAGATCACCATTGCGATTGACGGTTTTGCTGCCTGCGGTAAAAGCACCCTTGCCAAAGACCTAGCAAAAGCATTAGGTTACACTTTCATAGACACCGGCGCGATGTATCGCGCCGTTGCTTTTTATTGTCTCGAGCATCAGCTCATCACTGAAAATGGGGAGTTTAAAGCCGAACAAATCACAGCAGCATTACCACTTATTTCCATAGCCTTGAGCCCGGATCAAAAAATTTGGCTCAATCAAATAGATGTCACCGAAGAGATCCGCACACCAAAGGTGGCTAGCATTGTTTCAAAAATTGCGGCTATTAAAGCGGTCAGAATAAAACTGGTTGAGCAACAACAAGCCATGGGAAGTCAAGGCGGCATTGTGATGGACGGCAGGGATATTGCGTCTGTGGTATTTCCAAATGCAGAATTTAAACTGTTTGTGCTTGCATCCGACGAAGTCAGGACACAAAGACGCCTAGCCGAACTCAGGGCAAAAGGTGAAACCATGAATGAAGCCGAAGTGTTGGCCAATTTAAAATCAAGAGACTTACAAGATAGCACGCGCGAGGAAAGCCCCTTGATTCAGGTGCCAGATGCGATAGTACTAGATACTTCAGCACATACGCGCGAAACTCAGTTGGAATGGGCTTTAGATATAGCCAATCAGCTACTCGAGGAAAAATAATTATTGATACCCTATTAAGGCAAAAACTGAGAAAGAAGACAACCAGTGGTCAATGTCGTAGTTGCCTTTGCCAATGCTTTCTTGTGCGTAATCCCACATATCATTCATGCTTTTTACCCAAAGCGCCTTAGTGTTTTCGTCTAAGGTTCCAGCCGGCAAACTCATGAGCATCCCATTCAAACACCAGATTCTATTCAGGTGGTAACCATCCCAATGTGACTCATAGCCGTCGTGCTTGTCTGTTTTCTTAATTTGTAGGTCTTTGGCAACACTACTTGCATCTAGTAAGCCCGGTGCAAAGTTTTTGAGCCATTTTACGTATGCTTCAGGCTCATATACTTTACGCATCAGGTCTGTGACCAACAAAGATGCTGACATGAAATCATATTCGAAAGGCTCTGCACGCAACGGTGCTTTGGTCATGCTGCCAAAATATTTTTTACTCGCTTTCAAGACTACTTTTAACAAGTCTGCATCACCAAAAGAACGCGCGTAATCCAAGGAAAAAGATAAGTTTAATGCTGGTGCATCATGACTACCAGAGATGTTTACTTCTTTGATGTCTTTCCAAATAACCTGCGATGCAGCAGCACAAAGTTTATGCAATGGTGTCAAGTTTTGTAACCAGCGCTGAGCATCTGGATCATTCCAGGTATTCAATTCAGTTGCAACTTTTAACAACCATCCTTGCCCATATGGAAATTCAAAAACGTACTGTTCTTTGTTGTTTTGAAAATACAAAAACTCGCGTTGGATATTTTCCTCTGTGAAACTTTCATTTAATTTTTCACGAATGGCAGCAGCCTCTGGAATCTGCGGATACGTTTTGAGCAATTTTACAAGTGCCCAGTGGTTGTGTACGGCACTGTGCCAATCGTAGCAACCATAAAATGCTGGCCAAAGATCTTGTGGTGTTTGGGTATCACCTGGCTCTCTTAAGACATTGTAAAAATAGTGCGGGTTCGGTTTGTTAGTGCAATCTAGAGAAAGCTGAGCAAAATAAGAGGCACCAGCTTCAGAAAGCGTAAAACGACCATCGGGTTGATTGTTAACTAATGAAACACTTGCTTTTTGAGCAAGAACAAGATGGGCGCAAAAAAGCACCGCTGTCATGAAGGAAATTTTGAGCATGGGTAGTTGAGTTTAAGATTTAAGCGGTTTCTTAAAACCGTTTTTAAAGAT
>CAZPWB010000090.1:0-4379 GCA_964590425.1 uncultured Lishizhenia sp.
AAATCAGTACTCACTACTTGGCACAAACCGTTACCGATATCAAGTACGGCAGCATCATCTCCTACCCCAACTAATGTTTCAGCATTATAGGTTGGAAGATCTTTGGTGAGCAAGTCAATTAGACCAAATTCTCCGAGTTGTTCGAGTTCTGTACGTTGTTCTGACATCGTTAAAGTTTGGGCAAATTTACTAAATTTACATTGCACGTAAGGGATCAATACATGACGCAACGGTTTAGCTTTTTCATTTTTATATTCATTTTCAGTCATTTAGCCTTTTCTCAAGGACCTCAAGCACTTTTCAAAAAAGTCGATGAATATCAATTTACCAATGCACCCAAAGCTTTTGAATACCTTCAGCAAATTGAAAAACAATACAAACAACTGCCAGATAGCCTCAAAGGAAAGTATCATAACCATTTAGGCATCTATTATGCCATTCAAGGGAAAAATGACCAAGCATTAAAAGCATTTCGCAAGACCTTAAACATTGCCCAAGAAGGATCTGTAAGCAAAGCCGGCGCCTATTCCAATATTGCCAACGTCTACAAAGCACTTGGTAAATATGATCATGCCAATAAAGTACTAGAATATGCCTTAAAGATTTATAAAGACCTCGAAGAAGATGACCTTTATTATAGTGTCTTGGGTGAAATGGCCGCTATTGACTACTACGCGCTCAATTGGAGCAGATCTATGCAAAGAACCTTGACGGTAATTGAACATTTAGAAAATTCAGAAAACCAACGCTTCTTACACATCCAAAAACAACGGCTCGCCAATTTATATTTCTCATTAGGCTGGCAGCAAAAAGCACTTCCACTATATAGAAGTTGTGAAGCATATTATAAAGGCAAACCCGATGATATTTTAAATCTGGCCTATGTCAGTATCAATTTGGGCGATGCCTACGCGCAAACTGGTCAGGCAAACAAATCAATTTCAAGGTATGAAAATGCCATTCAAATTCTGGCACAAACAGACCAACACAACTATTTACTCGCAAAATCTAAATTAACTGCTGCTTATATCCAGACCAAACAACTTGAAAAAGCAAAGCGTTACGGTTCCGCAGTATTTGCAGAGCAAATAAAGGCGAAATCTTCCACTTGTTACAATACGGCAACTTCATTAATTGAACTCTATGACAATCCTGTAGCCTTAAAATTTCTCTTACTGCGCATCAAGCAACTCGAAAAGATGATTTCGGTTTCTGGACTCCACCCTACCGACGCCCTTGCCTATGAAAGAGCACTCATTGAAGGTTATCACAGCATAAAAGATTATCAAAGTGAAAACCAACACTGGAGAAGAGCAGTGAAGTACCGCGACATCATCAATCAGGAAAAGCTCATCAGCAACACTGAAAAAGTGGTAACGCAAGAAAAGGTTAAAAACGCAAGATTAAAAGCAAATGACCTTCAGCTCAAACTCAAAATTGCCAACATCGAACGCTGGCTAGGCCTACTCATTGCACTTTTCGCTACGAGTCTTGCGGGGCTCATTTATTTCATCTCAAAGCGTAAGCGAAAGGTGCAACAAATCCAATTCAACGACCTTAAAGAAGAAAACGAAGAACACAAAACCCTCCTTGCCACCGAGCGCCGCAACCTAGAACTCGAGCAAGAAATTGCCTCCATGAAAGAGCGCGAACTCACCGCCCTCAGTCTTCAATTCTACGAACTCCAAGAATCGATCATCGAAGACCTCAAGCAACTCGAAAAACTAGAACACACCCCAGAAATCAACCGTCTTCGCAAAAAATGGGCCCGCCAAGTCAAAGAGAAAAACTACTGGCAAGAGTTCGAACTCAAGTTCACCGCCCTCCACCCCGACTTCCTTCAAAAGCTCCAAAAAGCCCACCCCCAACTCACCAAAAAAGACGCCGACTTCTGCGCCCTCGTTCGCCTCAATCTTTCCAACAAGGAAATCGCCTCATTAATCCAAATCTCGTACGAAAGCGTCATCAGCAAGAAGTATAAATTACGCAAAAAACTCGGTTACAAAACTGAAAACGAGTTCTTTGCGTTCTTGAATGGCTTGACTTAAGCCCCACCTCCCCACTAAAATCTATCTGTAACTGACTATGGGAAATCTATAGTTTGACTATATGGATAATCCAAAGTGTAGTTGTAGATTTGCGTCCATAATTTATAAAAAACGCATACTTATGTCAAAAGCAAATCTATTTGTGAAAACCTTGGGTGTATTAGCGCTGTCCCTATGCACCGTGATAGGCGCTAAAGCCCAGACGCTTATTGCGCATTATCCATTTAATAATACCTTGGCTCCATCCGTGGGTACTTTTGGGAGTGCAATAATAGGTACTCCTGGTAGCGCTACGCTTGGCTCAAGTAGTGTGTGTACTGATAATGTGAATCAATCTTCTTCAGGCCTGAAAACTCCGAGTATATCGACGTTGATCGCAACAAGCTTTCAAATTGATTTTACAATCAACTTGCCAAGTTTACCAACAATTCATAACGCCACTCTTTTTGTTATCGATAACGCTCACCGATATTTTGGTTTATGCCTGAATCAATTGGGCGAATTGAAAGTGCTTTATAATAATGCTAATTTCTCTGATGTATCTTCAGGATTTACATTAGCTCCTGGAACCGATTATAACATACAACTTCAATACATAAATGGAATCACAACTTTAATTGTAAATAATCAAAGTTGTTTTTGCGTTGCGCTTCCTCCACTTGAACCTTCTAATTTGGATTGGTCAATTTTTTTGGGTGATAATCCTGCAATGAATGCGCCTATCCAATGTTGCTACAGTAACTTAAAGGTATATAACAATCCGACTGCACTGTGTAAAACCTGGACTGGCGCAACCTCAACAGATTGGGCAACTGCTTCAAATTGGAGTCCAGCTGTAGTTCCGTCTGGGGATAATGTATTGATTCCATCTTCTGGTATTGTGAATTTTCCGGTTGCATCCGATATAACTATTAATTCAGGAAAAATACTAACTCTACAATCTGGAGCTAATTTGACAGTTACAGGTGTATTAACCAATAACGGTATTTTAACGATCCAAAGTGGGGCCACTTTGTTGCAAGGTTCAACAAGTACCTATGTCGGTTCGGGAACAGAAACAGTAAACGTAAAGCAAGTAATTAGTGGTGGTAGATCAACTAGTACTGGTCTTAACGGCAGATTCTGGTATTTAGGAAGCCCGGTAACTGGTGCAAATTCGTCTGTCTTTTTTCGAACGAGCACGAATTTTGGAACAAGTACGTATAACTTGTTAAAAGAAAGAGATGAACCAGCAAATAATTGGAATACCATTGCACATGGATCAAATGTTTCACTTACCGTTGGGAAAGGATACTATTTACGAGCTAGTAATGGTGCCGCAACCGGTTCAAGTGCAGGCACATCGCTTTTATTAACATTTAGCGGTGGTGGATTGAATAATCATCCAACTTCAGGTCCTTCTTTACAAATTCCTCTTACCCGATCATCAAACAGTTTTGCAGGTTTTAATCTTGTGTGTAATCCTTATCCATCTTACTTAGATTGGGATTTGGTTGGAAAAAATCAAGTTGAGAACACAATGTGGTACAGAACTGCTGTTGGTAGCACCACTAATATGGTATTTGAAACGTATGTTGCTGGTGCAGCAGGTGGCATTGGAACAAACCTAAGTGGGAATGTTGCCACTAAACTTATTCCACCAATGCAAGCTTTCTGGGTACGTGTAAGCACCGGTAACACATCAGGAACTATTACTATCAATAATAGTATGCGTTCACACTTCACATCTATTGGTGGAAGCACAGCTGGATTACGTTCAACGAATGATGAATTGAAAATGTTCTTGAGAATGAATCTCCTTCAAGGTGAAAATAAAGATCAGTTAATTGTTTACATGAATAATGATGCAACTAATGGTTTTGATATCCTTGATGGCGAAAAAATGATGCAAACCACATCGCCACAGTTCTATACAAAAGCAGGTGATAAGAATATTGTAATTAATGGTTTAAATGCCGCTAAGAAACAACAGTCTCTTCCCGTTACTATGGAATTACCTGCTACTGGAGTTCATACTTTCGAAATTGAAAATCTTGAGTTAGAGACAGGTCTTGTATGGTTAGAAGATACGCAAGAAGGAACAATGGAAACACTTAGTGAAGGTTACACTTACCAATTCTATGGTGAAGCGGGTATTAATGCAGATCGTTTTATTTTACACTTTAACATCCTTGATAACACAACTCCGTCAGCACCTAATTACGGCGAAGTTAATGGCTCAGCTAACTTCAGCGGCAAAGGTGCGAGTGTACATGCTGAAGCTGCTGGTGTGGTTGTGATCAAATTGCCTGCAACAACAGAAGGAATAACTGACATTCAAATCCGCGATGC
>CAZPWB010000091.1:0-4375 GCA_964590425.1 uncultured Lishizhenia sp.
AGTAGTTTGGGCTTTCGCAGAGTGGCGGGTTATATCTTTGGTGGCAATGAGCAAGGTCAGAAAATTGCCATGACCTCACCAGTGGTGATGGAAATGGGGGAGAGCACCCAAATGGCTTTTGTGATGCCCAAGCAATATAGCCTGGATGCCTTGCCAGATCCGAGCAATCCGAATGTGAAAATTGCAAAGAAGGAAGCGCGAACACTTGCCGTGTTGCGCTTTGGTGGCTATACCGATGATCAGAAAATTGAAGAAAAAGCAGCAGAGCTCAGGTCGCTCTTGACCAAAGAGGGTATTGCTTTTGACCCAAAACTCATTTACATGGGCTACAACGCACCGTGGGATTTTATTGGTCGGCGCAATGAGGTGGCGTTTGAGTTAATGGAGGTCATGACGAATTAATGCGAATTTTAAACTGTGGTTTGAACGATAAATCCTGATTGCGGCAGTGCTTTTTGACTAATTTTAGCACAAACATGCGCAAATGATTTATCCTTACCACCTCACTACACTAGACGCTTATCAGTCGGCCTATCAACAAAGTATTCAAGATCCTGAAAGTTTTTGGGCTCATATAGCTGAGCATTTTACTTGGCAAAAGAAATGGGACAAAGTCCTGGACTGGAATTTCAAAGATCCTAAAATTGAATGGTTCAAAGGAGCTCAGCTCAATATTACTGAAAATTGTCTGGACAGACATCTAGCCACGCGCGGCAATGAGCCTGCAATCATCTGGGAGTCCAACGACCCCGAAGAACACCACCGCGTGCTTACCTACAACGAATTGCATTTCAAAGTGCAACAATTTGCCAATGTGCTCCTGAACAATGGAGTTCAAAAAGGAGACCGCGTCTGTATTTACATGGGCATGGTGCCCGAGTTAGCCATTGCAACTTTAGCTTGCGCGCGTATTGGCGCTATTCACTCCGTTATTTTTGGCGGCTTTTCAGCCCAAGCCATTGCAGATAGACTAGAAGACGCTGGTGCAGAATTTATCATTACCTGCGATGGCGCCTATCGCGGTGCCAAAGATATACCACTTAAAGCTGTTATCGACGATGCACTGGTTGGCAATAAAACCATCAAGCGCGTCATTGTTTGTACGCGAACGCGCACGCCAGTCTCTATGCTCAAGGGGCGCGATGTCTGGTGGGAAGACGAAATCAAGAAAGTAGAAACTATGGGCAACCCAGCTGTTGCACCTGTAGCCATGGATGCAGAGGACATCTTATTTATCCTTTACACCTCTGGGTCTACCGGAAAGCCAAAAGGCGTGGTACACACAACCGCTGGTTATATGGTCTGGACCAACTATACATTTGTCAATGTTTTTCAATACCAACCGGGTCAAGTTCATTTTTGTACGGCAGATATCGGCTGGATTACTGGGCATAGCTATATCATTTATGGCCCACTGAGCGCTGGAGCTACAACCCTTATGTTTGAAGGAGTACCCACTTGGCCAGATGCAGGTAGGTTCTGGGAAATTATCGAAAAACACCGAGTAGACATCTTTTATACCGCACCAACCGCCATTCGCAGTCTCATGAGCTTTGGGCTCGATCCGATCAAAGGCAAAGACCTCAGTTCTTTAAAAGTATTGGGTTCTGTAGGAGAGCCGATCAACGAAGAAGCTTGGCATTGGTACAACGAACATGTTGGCCAGCAAAACTGCCCTATTGTCGATACCTGGTGGCAAACTGAAACAGGCGGTGTCATGATTTCCAATTTAGCAGGCGTAACGCCAGCAAAGCCTTCTTATGCCACGCTGCCATTGCCGGGCATTCAGCCTTGTTTGGTCGATGAAAACGGCGTAGAAATTGAAGGCAATGGGGTCAATGGCAATTTGTGCATCAAATTTCCTTGGCCCGGCATGATCCGCAGTACCTATAATGACCATGAGCGCTGCCGTCAGACCTATTTTTCGACCTATGAAAACCTCTACTTCACCGGCGATGGCTGCCTACGCGATAGCGACGGCATGTACCGCATTACGGGTAGGGTAGACGACGTGCTCAATGTCAGCGGACACCGCATTGGCACCGCAGAGGTGGAAAACGCCATCAACATGCACGCTGGTGTCATTGAAAGCGCGGTGGTGGGTTATCCGCACGACATCAAAGGGCAAGGAATCTTTGCGTATGTCATTATAGAAGACACCCATGGCGATCCGAACCTTACCATACAAGACATCTTACAAACGGTGTCAAGGTTTATTGGCCCTATTGCCAAACCTGATCAAATTTTATTTGTACCGGGTTTGCCCAAAACACGAAGTGGCAAAATCATGCGCCGCATCTTGCGCAAAATTGCCGAAGGCGACACCCGTAATTTAGGCGACACCAGTACGCTTCTCGACCCAAGTTTGGTGGAGCAAATTGTCTCGTTAAAGAGTTCATAAAAACAAAACATAACATTCATAAATAGTATATATTCTCTTGATTTTAAGACTGTTATTTTGTCTTAAAATTAAGATGATGAAAAGACAACTACTTTTATTGCTATTTATTGTTCCATTCGTAGGGGCAAGTCAACAATCTTTGGTGACGCACTGGGATTTCAATTCTTTGGTAAATGATGCCAATGCAGCAACCGGAACAAATATGCCCGTAAGTGGTCCAGGTTCGTTCGATGTTATTGGCGGTGCTACCTTTTCCTATGCAACGGGTTATACAGGCACAGTGATTCCAACAGAAGCGAACACAACAGATAACTCAGGTTTCAATGCAAGTGGTTGGCCGGCACAAGGTACGGGTACTAAAACCAGAGGTGTACAAATCAACGCGAACACAACCGGTTTCTCTAGAATTGGTATTTCATTTTGGCAGCGTCTGAGTAATACTGCTCCTAATACATGGGTATTGCAATATACCCTTGATCATACTGGTGCTACAACCGGAGGAACTGCTGTTTGGGTGGATACCACAGTTTTTACTTTTGTGCCTCAAGCCACCGGAACAGGTGACACTTGGTATTACAGAACTGCCTCTTTTGCAGCCAATACTAATTTCAACAACAAACCTAATTTAGCTTTTCGAGTGGTTGCTGCATTTGATCCAACTGCAGGTACTTATTTGGCTGCGCGCTCAACGAGTACGTTTTCTACTACCGGTACCTCTCGTTTTGACCTCGTTCGTGTTTTTGAAGCGCCAGTGGACGTCTCTATTGCAGCAGCGAGTAATTTCTTTGCAGTCAATGAAAATGTAGGTACAGTAAATGTTCCTGTAACAATAGCCAATGCCAATCAGGCTCCAGTTACCGTGAATTTTGGTTTTTCGACGTATCACAACGCTACCGTGAATTCAGATTTTACTTGGGCTGGTTCCTTGACAGTGCCGGCTGCGAGCAATGGTGTTTTTAATGTACCCATTCAAATTACCGATGATATTCTTGCTGAAAAAGCGGAGCGTATTGTACTCAAATTGCTCAATTCGGACAATGCGACAGCCTCTTTGACAAATAATTACAGTATTATTTTTATCAAAGACAATGATTATGTGGCCCCGAGTCCGACCAATGAATTGAATTTGCAATTACTCACGAGTTTCTCTAACGGTGCTACCGGAACCAATTCGGCAGAAATTGTTGCGTTTGATCCAAGTACAGACCGTTTGTATATAGCCAATAGTATTGGTCAAAAAATGGATGTTGTCAATTTCAGTAATCCAGCAGCTCCAGCCCTGATCACGAGTATTTCTATGGTTCCTTACGGCGGCATCAATTCAATTGTCGCTAAAAACGGCATGGTGGCAGTTGCAGTAGAGAATACCAATCCGCAGCTAAATGGTTCGGTAGTTTTCTTTGATCAAAATGGTCTCTTCCTCAATCAAGTTACAGTTGGTGCCATGCCAGACATGATCACCTTCAATCAAGATTACACCAAAATATTGACGGCAAACGAAGGTGAACCTAATGCGACTTATTCTGTCGATCCAGAGGGTTCTATTTCAATCATCAATATCGCCGGTGGAATCGCTGCGCTTACACAAGCCAACGTCACAAACATTTCTTTAAGTCAATTCAATGGGCAAGAGGTGGCACTGCGCGCGCAAGGTATCCGAATTTTTAGTTCGTCTGCTAGTGTGGCTCAAGATTTAGAACCAGAATATATTGCGGTTTCTACTGACAATACCAAAGCTTATGTTACGTTGCAAGAAAACAATGCCTTACTTACCATAGACTTACTGACCAATACAATAGTTTCCTTAACACCTTTTGGTTATTCTTCTTATGCAGCTGGCTCGAATAATGCACTAGACGCTTCAGATCAGAGCGGAATGGTGCTTATTACCGGAGATTTACCCATCAAAGGCGCATACATGCCAGATGCGATGACCTACAAAACAATTGGAAGTCAAGGATATTTATTTACCGC
>CAZPWB010000092.1:0-4260 GCA_964590425.1 uncultured Lishizhenia sp.
TGGTTTTCGGGGTACAGAAGCGGGTAATCTGCCTCAATAAACTCATCTGTTTTGAGGGAGAACAAAATATTTTTATCTCGGTCTTGCGTCAGTGCTTCCCCTTTTTTGACACTTCTTTTGATGTCCATAGCAAAGGGTTCAAAGTATTTAGATACCGCATAACTAATGGAGGAAACTAACATCAGCGGAATCATGAGGGTATAGCCACCCGTAATTTCAGCGATTAAAAAGATAGCCGTAAGCGGTGCGTGATAAATGCCAGCAAGAATTCCAGCCATGCCTACAATGGTAAAATTATTGACTGGAATATGTATCAGGCCGGTCATGTTCAGTGCTGCAGAAAAAGAAAAGCCCAAATAGGCACCTACAAATAGAGAAGGTGCAAAATTGCCGCCATTACCACCTGCTCCAAGCGTCAGTGCGGTTGCAAGCGGTTTGGCAAACATAACAATTATGGTAAAGCCCAATACAACCCAAGGATTTTTATTGAATTTTTCAAATAAGCTGTTGTCCATGAGGCTACTTGGGTCTTGGTCGGCGAGAATTTTAATGCTCTGATAACCCTCCCCAAAAAGCGACGGAAAGATGAAAATTAAGGCAGCTAAAAGCGTACCACCTATCAGGACCTTGAGGTAGATGCCTGCCTTTAAGCGCCTCATCAGGCTTTCTATCTTTAAGAAAGTGCGCATGTGGTAGACCGATGCAAGGCCTGCGAGCAAACCGAGCACTGCATAAAATGGCACGTTGGTATAATCAAAAGTTTCTTTGAGTGAAAACGTTAAAAGGATTCCATCGTGCAAAATAATTTTTGTAACGAGCGCGCCTGTTGCTGCAGCAATAATGAGCGGAATAAAAGCAGTGATACTGATGTCTAGTAAAAGTACTTCTAGCGCAAAGAGCACGCCGGCAATGGGAGCATTAAACGCCGCCCCAATTCCACCTGCAACTCCACAGGCAAGAAGAAGTGTGCGGTCTTTGATGGATAAGCGGTATTTTCTAGAGAAGTTTGAGCCAATAGCCGCGCCAGTTACCACAATTGGAGCCTCTAGCCCTGTAGAACCTCCTAGCCCAACTGTAACCGAACTAGTGAGTACTTGATCGTACATTAGGTGTTGGGGCATAGAACCATTTTTTTTGGCAATTGCTGCATGCACCTGGGGTAAGCCTTTGGTGAGCTTATTTTTGAGTAGATATCTACTGATGAGCACCGTTAGTAACAATCCTACAACGGGAAGCACTAAATATAAAAAGCGGAAATCGCTCAGTTTGTCATAGGTTGCTGCTAAAAAGATGTAGTGCACAAATGTCTTGAGTACCACAGCTGCCAACCCCGCACTTAATCCAACAAGTATACTTGCAATAAGTAAGAATTGTTTTTTATTGAGGTGGTATTGCAGCCATTTGAGCCAACGTTCTATGCGTCCTATTCCGATGAGTTTGTTCCAGTCCATTTAGTGTCGTTCAGTGCTATTTTTGTCAATGAGTTGATCTCTTTGCAGTAGCTTCAAATTACTTTCCCAAAAATGTAAATCTTCTGCTCTAGTTCCTTGGTTACTACCCGTCGAATAGATGAAATTATCTATGATGTAGCGGTCGTAATACAGCAGTACTTCATGTTGGGTTTTGCCCTGAAAAAGGGTTATTTGATAACGTGGTAGAATAGGATCTTGCCATTCAGAGGCAATGTATTTATTGTTTAAAATTGTATACTCATGTGTTGTAAAAATGCGCAATGCTTCGTTCATTTTTGGATGCATGCGCTGCACAGAATCGCTTTGGAGGTCTTTGATGATTGCCGAATCGATTGAAGTTGAGAGCCAATTAGGTTTCTCAATGGGTTTCAATTCTAAAGTGTTTTCACAAAGGTTCAATACGACATCTTGACCTAAAACACCAGTTAAATTTCTCGTTCTTCCTAAGTCAATAAAGTTCAATTGGCATGAATCTTTACTGGTTCTGATATGACCGGATAAAATTGTTTGCTGCCCGTTTTTTAAAATATGATATGTGGTATAATAAGCTTTTTTTTGGGGGCGATTATTGCGAATGGCTTCTATGTCTATTCCTCCATAGTTACGAACTTGTTCAATGCGGTAAAGTTCAATGGAGTAGGGTGGGATATGCCATGTTTTAAGGAGTGCTTGGCTCTGGTATGGAGGTGTTAAAAGCAAAGAATAAATACAACAAAACAAATGCGTCTTCATATTATAAAGATAAACAAATAAAAATTTTCCTTAATTTGGATCTCGAAGTAAACTAAATAAACCATTAAACTATGAAAAAATTATTCATTTCTCTTTCAATTCTAACTTGTGTAGGAGCGGTAAAAGCTCAAACGCTCACTTTCGATGTAGCTGCTAAATATGCCTACAGTGCAACGGGTATGTTCAACAAAAATATTTCTGACCTCGGCGCGTCTCAAGATTACGACGTGGCATTTAGTTCTAACTACGGTTTAGCTGGAACAGTTAATTTTGGTAAAATTGGTGTTGGCGTAGAATACCTCATGGGTAATTTCAAAGCCGCTTACCAAGGCGACCAAGTAGTGATCGGCGGAGCTTATACCTCTAATATTGACATGAAGACTACTCAAATTCCAATCTACCTTAGACTTGGTGAAGAAAAAGGTTCTTTTGGAGAATTTGGTATTGTCATGAACAACGTAAAAAGTGCTACTTACACCAACTCTAATTATTTAATTGATCCTCCTATGTCAGAGGATAAAACTGATCAATACCAAAACTTTATGGGTTACATGATTGGCGTTGGTAGTCGTTTTGGCATTCTTGACTTACCTGTAATGGTTTCAGTGAGCGCACGCTTTATGTATAGTACAGCCGATGCAAAAGGCGTTGACGCTTTAGGAACTGATCTCGACTTGTACAATCCATACAGCAAAACCAATGCAGCTTCAGTTGGCTTGCATGTAGGTGTTGTGTATTCGATAGACTAAACTTTCGATATATAGAAAATAAAAAAGGCGCCCTTGGGCGCCTTTTTTATTTCATGCCATGTACTTCTATGGTTTGACCAAATGGACGAAACCATGAAGCGTATAAAGAGTTTTTTCTAGGTTGTCGTATTCGTATTTCTTGCTTTTTGGTGTGGCCATGTAGAAGTACACACCTTCCTCTAGCGCTTTGCCGCTCATGTCGGTGCCGTTCCAGTCGTTGAGGTAGTTGTCTTTTTCATAGATAAGGTTGCCCCAACGGTTGAAGATTTGGATACTTACTTGGTTGTAGTCTTCCCAGTTTTTGATGACCAATAGGTCGTTGGTGCCGTCGTCGTTGAGTGTCAGGATATTTGGCACTACCAACGGACACTGGTTGTAAACGCGGATATTTGGCGATGTAATGGTCTTGGCGCATTGGTCCATGACGTAAACCTGGAAGTTGTTGAGGTTAGGTTGTAAGATACTTGGTTGCACATAAACGGTGTCGTTATTAGGGAAACCGCCCGGCCCCCAGACATAGCTGTACGGAGAAATTCCGTTTTGAACATTACACCACATATTGGTTCCTTGCCCAAAATCAGCACAAACATTCAAGGAATCTACTGCTGTGATCGTCATTGGCGTGTAGTCAACAATATTGAGGGAGATAGATGTAGTGTCAAAAGTGCCGTCGCAAGGGTTTGGTAAAATAACGTTGAAGAAAACTGTCTCGGTTCCTTCAGGCAGGCCGTCTAGAAATGCTGAAATACCAATTGTGTCGGAAGCAACGCCAGCAGGAATCACGAGGGTGTCGTCGATAAATGGGTAGTCGTCGCCGTTGATGGCGGTTCCGCTTAAGCTAATTTGAACAACTAAGTTTGAAGAGAGGTCGGTACGGGTCACGACAAAGCCAGCAAAACCGCAGTCTTCGATGAGTTGTGTTGGCCCTGTTACATTTACTTCAATTGGTTCTTCAATTTGGCAGGTAACCACGCGGTAACCGAAAGTCCTGATTTTGGTATTGATGAGCACGCCATTGCGCCATTCTTTAACGGCAACACCGGCTACAAAACTCCCGATTAGGTTAGGAGTGAAGGTCATAAAACCAGTAACCGGATCTATAGTGATGTTTGAACCTGCTCCAAAAGGAACTGTTTCGGTAAAAGTTGGGTTCCAACTTACTGGGGTGTAAGGTGCAGCATCTTCAGGGTCTGGTACTACGTTGGCAATGCTGCCGCCTAGTAATGGCGCCATGAGTTCGTAACTCAGGGAGTCGCCGTCGGGGTCAAAGGCTGCGTGGTCAAAATCGAGTGTATTTTGCGAACACA
>CAZPWB010000093.1:0-3867 GCA_964590425.1 uncultured Lishizhenia sp.
TAAAAATTTGTAAAAAACACATTAATTATATTTTCATTAAAAAAAAATATTCTTATATTGTGTTCAAAATGAGGGTATAACTTAAAAATTCAAACAAGGCGTAATCCGAAAAGCCTAACGAGTAGGAAAATTTTAAAAAAGAATATTATGGCAGGAATACTTATATTTTATTTTGCAATTGTAATTACATTAATTATAGCAATGTGGACAATTTATTCAAAAGCAGGACAGCCCGGATGGGCATCCATAGTCCCAATTTACAACATTATTGTACTTCTCGAAATTATTGGTAAACCATGGTGGTGGTTGTTTCTAATGTGCATACCTATTGTAAATATCGTTATCCTAATAATGGTTTATCATAATCTTTCTTTATCCTTTGGGAAAGGATCTGGTTTTACAGCTGGTATTATCTTCTTAGGTTTCATTTTTATTCCAATGCTTGCATTTGGTGATGCCAAATATGTAGGGCCAGGTGGTAACAGTGAGCATAATTAGTCAATAAGCCCTCAATTTTTTTTTACAAAGGCAGAAGGATAATACTTCTGCCTTTTTTTTAAAATTATACTACTGTCTAAACTAGTCTTGAAAAATCCGTAATGGATTTATGTTTGATGATACGATTGCTTCATTAACGTTAATTTCCGCTACATTTGATAGTATCAAATGATACTATCATTCTGGTTTTTGATACCCCGACATGAGCATATTTTCTTATCACCTCGTAAAATTACCCTTGCTCGCTGCAGTTCGCTTGATGCTCTTTCCGGTCAGAGCGAAAAACACAAAAGGTCTTGTGCATGCAGAAACGATGTCGGCCATGGTTTTAGGTTCGCCAGTTTATTCAATGTCTAGAGTTTTTAGTCGAGAAATTGTGGTTTTCGCCCAATGGGAAAATGAAAGTGATTTAAATGCTTTTTTACAAGTAAACGCAATAGGCAAGCAAATCTCAAAAGGTTGGCATATCAGGCTGACATTTGTAAGACAGTGGGGCTCTATTTCGGGTTTCCATATCCCCAATAATGGTTCAGAAGTAGCCGATGAAAACACACCTGTTGTTGCCGTAACTATTGCCCGGATGCGTTATGCACAAATACCTAGATTTTTGCGGTGGGGAAGGCCTGTAGAAAAACAAGTTAGAGACAACACAGATACCAAAATGTCCTTGGCTTCTATTCGTTACCCAAATATTATTTCTACTTTTTCGATTTGGAATTCCCAAAAAGCCATGACCGCTATGGTTCATGGCCATAGTCAAATGCCAGACCCTAAAAGGCACCACAATGCAATGAAAGAGCGCCAAAGAAAAGACTTTCACTTTGAATTCACAACTTTAAGGTTCCTATCCTTAGGAGAATTTAAAAATGGCGAGCCCTGTTAAAAAACAAAATTTTCAAGATTGGCTGACCCAAAAATGGGTTCTCCTTTTTGGCAGAAAAGTAGCTGCCTCATCTGCTGCTTGGTTATTGGGCCCATTTGGTGAGGTGAATGGAATCGGAAGGCAGTTCATCGATCAATTGGTGCAGAAAGAAAAACTTTACGTAGATGAAAGTCGAGACGTGAAAGGCTTGCTGCGATCGATCAAACAATTGAATTTACCAGCCGTTGAGCTCATGAAATTAGATCCACTTGTAATTGATTTTTATGAAAATACTTCGCGCTACAAGTTGCAATTAAGTGTCAATTGGAATCCATTTTTTAAGCCGTTTGGCTTCTTATTACGTCTTATTTTCAGCCGAAGAATCAAACAATTAAATATTCCACTCCGAGCAACAGAAAGCGCAGCGCAGCTCAAAAGTGCCGTCATTCATTTGAAAGACCAGCAAACACATCAAGTAAAGCGCACGGTTTGGTTTCGGTCAAATCAAGTAACCGATGAGGTAGTTTATGCGGGTGTCTACGAAACATGTCATTTACCTTCAGAAAAAACCTGTATCAAAGCTATTTTCCCCTTGCCAAATGGCAGTGCAACGGTTATTCTAAAGCCTTCTGTTGGTCAAAGAGGTGAGCTTATTTTAGATTCGAGCGGTAGGCGTTTTGGCGACAGCGGCTTCTATTTTTTACTCCGGGATGCCAGTGGACAATTTTGGGCTAAATTTATACGGTCTTTCCGAGACAAGCTAGTGGTTGAAGCTCAAAATGGTCAAATTACTGCTACCCAAATGTTGTCTTTGTGGCATATCCGTGTTTTAACTTTTGTGTATCAGATGAAAAAATGAAAACCACCTATCTCGTTTTACCATTTACATAGTTAGCTATATGGACAACAAACAAGTAGCCAAGCCGAAGAAGAGAAGTGACCTCAGGAAATTTTTGGGTAAGGAGTATTTTGTATTCAAGCGCCAACTTTATTGGTATTTTGGCGCAGATAGTTTTGCAAAGGTCGATACAAAAATTGCTTTGGAGCAGTCGCTTATCAAGCACCGCTCCTTTCTGTTGAGGCCGCTTAAGGACGTGGATATGTATTTGCAGCACAACAAAGTGACGAATCTGCAAATTGCCGTGGGTCATTTGAATAAAGTCGTCATCAAGCCTGGTCAGACGTTTTCCATTTGGCGCCTTGTTGGCAGACCAACCAAAGCCAAAGGGTATTTGGATGGCATGACTTTACATAATGGTCAAATTGGGAAAGATACCGGTGGCGGCCTTTGTCAGTTGGGGAATTTACTCTACTGGATGGCCCTTCATTCACCTTTGTCTGTCAAAGAACGTTGGCGACACAGCTTTGATGTATTTCCGGATGTCAACAGAACTATTCCGTTTGCTTGTGGCGCAACTTTAGCTTTCAACTATATTGATTTGCAACTTCAAAATCAGACGCCCCATACATTTCAAATCAACCTATGGCTAGACAACACCTATTTGAATGGTGAAATCACTTGCGATTCGGATCTTCAGACGAAATATGAAATTTATGAAACCGACCATCAATTTCAACAACAAATTTGGGGAGGCTACACCCGGCATAATAAAATTTGGCGCCGAATAACCAATCTTGCCACTGACCAAACCACCGAAGAACTCGTGACTGAAAATAACGCAATCATGATGTATAGCCCGTTGTTGGATAAATAATCGTATAAACTTTGTTAACTACCACATGAGCAAACTTATTTTTATCCTATTGGCCTTTATTATTGCTTCTTGCACCCCTACCTTGAAGAAGAAAAAGCACAGCAATTCACCGCGATTCAAGTTGTTAAAGGAGAATCACATAATACTTCACAAAGGCGAGACCTTCAACATTAGTTTCAATGCAAATCCTTCGATCGGATCTGCTATTTGCTGGATCAATGAATTTAAATGTGATAACGTCAGTTTAGCGGGTCGTTGGTATAAAGGCAGTATAAGAGCTAAGCAAGGCTATGAAGGGGCAGGAGGTACTGAGTTTTGGACCTTCAAAGGCAAGCAACCAGGCATTGATACAATAAAGCTTCGATCTTGCCCAACAGGGAGAGAGCAGAAAAGTTGTTCAGCCTTCCAAGAGGATTCACTGAGCTATAAAGAAGATCTAAAATGTGCGCCTAAATACCATCGTGCGATCATCGTGCGGGTAGTGGAGTAGTACTTATGAAAAAACAATTGAACGAATGAATTTCTCCTTCCCCATGTACCCTATGAAAATTTGGGTTTTGACGCTTTTACTTGCTCCTTGTTTATGGGTCTTAGGTAATGTAGTAGGAGTAATCTCATTAGAAGTGCCACATGGTGTTCTTGAATCATTGGCTCTATTTTGGATGGTTCCTATTTTTTATATAATGGGCATCTTAATGTCCTTTCCGGTGTTGGGTGTTTTCCTAATTTTGTATCATTTTCTAAAAGATAGAGACGTCTCTTTGGTCCTTTGGAAAAGTATTTTTACCGTTA
>CAZPWB010000094.1:0-1823 GCA_964590425.1 uncultured Lishizhenia sp.
ATAAAAATATTCTCATCTTTCAAAAGTACACTTTTTGCACTTCTAGTCAAGCAGTAAGCAAGCGCTGAACCACTTTTTTAGCCTCTTCGATGTGGCCTAAAGGATTGGTTTGAGAATTAAATACTCCGGCAACTTTTCCATCCAGACCAATTACATAAGTAACGCGTCCGGGGATAAGCCCAAACAAATTACCAGGTACGCCAAATAATTGGCGTACCTTTTTTTGTTGATCAGAAAGCAACGTATAGGGTAAATTGTGTTTCTGCTGAAATTCTTGGTGTGAGCTTTCTGAATCAGAGGATATACCAAGCACCTCACAACCCATTTCTATAAAATCTGTGTGTGCATCTCTAAATGCACAAGCTTCTTTGGTACAACCCGGTGTGTCGTCTTTCGGATAAAAAAACAAGATAAGAATCTTCTTACCGAGTAAAGAACTGATTTGAAGCGCTTGTCCGTTGCTATCAGGTAGTGTAAAATCTGGGCATGAATCGCCAATTTGGATGGGTGTACTCATTGTAGTGCTGCTTTGAATCGGGCAAGGATGCGTTCTCTGGCAAAACGATGCTCGACAATTGGTTGAACATATTGTGGTGTTCCGAATTCAGGAACCCATTTTTTAATGTATAAATAGTTTGGGTCAAATTTCTTTTGCTGTGCCTCCGGATTAAATACCCGAAAATAAGGAGCCGCATCACAGCCGCAGCCCGCAGCCCATTGCCAACCGCCAATATTGCTAGCCAATTCGAAATCTAAAAGTTTTTCAGCAAAGTAGCGTTCTCCCCAGCGCCAATCAATTAAGAGGTGTTTGGTCAAAAAACTCGCAACAACCATCCGGACGCGGTTGTGCATAAAGCCTGTTTCATTGAGTTCTCGCATGCCAGCGTCTACTAAGGGGTAGCCCGTTTTTCCTTCGCACCATGCTTTAAAATCACTTTCTTGATTCTCCCACAAAATGTTGTCGTAGGCAGGTTTGAAAGCGCTGTCAACGGTTTGCGGAAAATGAAAAAGAATCATTTGATAGAAGTCTCGCCAAATGAGTTCGTTGAGGTACTTTTCGTTGGTTTGAAGCGCTTCTTGTGCCAGTTTTCTAATCGAAATGGTACCAAAGCGTAAATGCAAACTCAATCTTGAGGTTCCGGCTACTGACGGGGTGTCGCGCTGAAGGTGGTAATTTTTAAGTACCGAAACAGGCGTTTCAGATTTCGGAAAAGCTTGTGTATGAGTCGTCTCAAAGCCCATTTCAGCCAAGCTGATCAATGGAGTTGGCGCAACTTTCGCTAGATGCTGAAAGTAGGCTTCAGTGGGGTAGGGCTTGAGATAATAATTGTTGAGTTTGGCTTTCCATTTGCGTGCATAAGGCGTGTAAATGGTGTAGGGTTTGCCATCGTCTTTTACCACTTCTGATTTTTCAAAAATCACTTGGTCTTTGGCGCCAATAAATTGAATATCCACTTTTTTAAGTGCTTCGAAAACAGCGGTATCGCGCAACAAAGCCTGTGGTTCGTAGTCTCGGTTGGCATAAACCACCTCGGCCTTCAATTCTTGAGCAAGTTGGACAATCTGCGTTGCTGCATGACCAAAATAAACTTTGAGGTCCGAGCCTAATTCTTGATAAGCTAGTTTTAATTTTTCAATTTCTTGATAAATAAACAGTACTCTTTGGTCTTTGGCGGGTAAATGTTGTAAGATTTGCTGATCAAAAATAAAAACCGCCTGAACGCTTTGATGCTTTTTAAGTGCTTTATAAAGGCCTGCGTTGTCATGAATTCTTAAATCTCGCCGATGCCAAAAAATCGCTGAACTCATGAACCGCTATATTC
>CAZPWB010000094.1:1923-3711 GCA_964590425.1 uncultured Lishizhenia sp.
GGAGAATGGTATTTATGAGCAGCTCTTTGCTGCAACAACATTTCTCCTTTGTGGTTAAATAAAATGATGGAAAAAGCTCGGTGTAATAGGCCCAAGCGATGCGCTTCCATTTTTTCAAGCTGACCAATTTCGTTGTCTTGCTCGTCGACAAGAATGACGTATTCGTCTGGCATTAGAGCAAGTTTAAATTGTGACGCACATAGGAGGTGAGTAAGATGCGCATTTTACGATAGTTCGGAATGCGAATTCTTTCATTAAGCACCATTTCAGCTGGCGTGCTTTTGATTTTCTTAAAGAGTTTGAAGTAATATTTGTAGGCCATGTAGACACCAAAGCGTGCTTTTCTAGGCAACAGTAAAATCCCTTCGTAGCCCATCTGAAAATCAAGTGCGATATCAGCTTCAATTTCTTTTTTGATGGCATTATTGAATTGCGCCAAATTAATCCCTGGAAAATAAGTTCTACCGAGTTCTTGGTAATCTGCTTTGAGGTCTCTTAGAAAGTTAATTTTCTGAAAAGCAGCACCTAATTTCATGGCGTAAGGTTTCAATTGCTCATACTGTTCCTGGTCTCCCTCCACAAAAACTTTCAAACACATTAGGCCCACTACTTCAGCAGAACCTAAAATATAGGTTTCATATTTTCCTTGGTCATAGGTTTGTTTTTGGAGGTCCATTTCCATGGAATCAAGGAAGGTGTCAATGAGTTCCGCGGGAATTTGGTAACGGTTCACGGCCCATTGGAAGCTATTTAAAATCGGATTCAAGGAAATGCCAGCAGCAATTGCTTCATAAGTTTGGACCTTGAAATCGGCTAGTAATTTTTCTTTGTCATAGCCGTGGAAAGTATCTACAATTTCATCCGCAAAGCGCACAAAACCATAGATGGCATAAATCGGCTTCTGAATTTCTTTGTCTAAAAAACTAATTCCTAATGAAAAAGAGGTGCTGTAACGCTTGGTAGTCAGCTCACTCATTTCTTGGCTAATTTGGTCAAATAGTGCTTTCATAGTTAGTAGTTTTAAGCGTGCTGAGCAAGGATGAGTTTAGAAACGACTTCTCCTGAAATTATTGAAGGAGGTACACCAGGGCCAGGCACAGTTAATTGCCCTGTGTAATAAAGGTTTTTAATTTTTTTATGTTTGATGCTGGGTTTAAGAATTGCTGTTTGGCGCAAAGTATTAGCCAAGCCATATGCATTGCCTTTGAATGCGTTGTAGTCTTTTTTGAAGTCAGCAACACAAAAGCTTCTTTTATAAACGATGTTGTCTTTGATATCGTTGCCGGTAAGTGTTTTGATGCGCTCTAAAAGCAGCTCAAAATAATGTTCACGGGTTGCTACGTCATCTTTTAAATTCGGAGCGAGTGGAATCAAAAAGAACAAATTTTCTGAACCAGCAGGCGCAACAGATGGGTCTGTGAGCGAAGGGGCACTCATGTAAAAGAGTGGTTTTGCTGGCCAACTTGGATCTTTGTAGATGGTTTTGCCGTGTTCTTCTAAAGATTCGTCGAAGAACAAATTGTGGTGTTCTAAGTTGTTGAGTTTTTTGTTGACGCCTACGTAGAACAATAGGCTTGAAGGTGCCATGGTGCGTTTGTCCCAGTACTGATCAGTGTAATTGGCATTTTTACCAAGTAGGGCTTGATCAGTGTGTGCGTAGTCGGCACCAGAAATAACGATATCAGCACGATTGATTTCACCATTCACTTTTACCCCAACAGCTTGCCCATTTTCAATGACAATTTGCTCCACGTTGGCGTCGGTGTGTATTTCTACACCTTGTTCTTG
>CAZPWB010000095.1:0-3689 GCA_964590425.1 uncultured Lishizhenia sp.
CTGCAATTACAAATTGCTTTTCATCGAGGTAAAGCAAATGGAGTTGTTCGGTAAGGCGCTCTTGAAAGGTTTGCTCTCCCGACAAAGGAATAACGCGCTCTTCGTCGTCCTTAGACTGATTATTCGCTTGTGTTTTGTAATCGGCTACGTCGTCGTCTAAGTAGTCAGAAATGTCAAAATCGTTGTCGTCGTTGTCGTCGTCGGAATCGTAGTCGTCTTGGTTGTCAAAATCATCTTCTTCAAACTCTTGACCTTCTTCTAAGGCTGGGTTTTCTTCCAATTCTTGCTTAATGCGTTGATCGAGCTCCATAGTTGGAACCTGCAACAATTTCATGAGCTGAATTTGTTGAGGCGAAAGCCGTTGCTCAAGCTTTTGAATGAGTTGTTGACGTAGCGCCATTATTCAATTTTCTGTTTGATCACCTGGTAAACTTCAAGTGTGGTCATGTCATAGACGTAAATCAAGACGTGCATATTTTCGGCATTGTAGTTGCCATCGAGTTGATTGGGCACTACAAAACTGTAATTGACATAATACTTGCCATTGTTAAGGTCTGCAGCTGTTAACTGACGACCAAAAGGCATGTTGTTGAGGTTTTTTCGGTGGATGTCTCTGTGAATATAGTTGTGATTGTGCGAGTTATCAGACATTTTTTGATCACCCACTAAGGAATCTTCGAGTAAATAAGCAACGATCCCTAACTCATTGGTTAAAGTTTGGTCTATTTTATCGATCTCCACATGTAAAAAAGCGCCCTTTGTACTCGGATAATAATTCAGGGCGGCTTGTAAATTGACCTTCAAGTTATTTTCAGAAAGTAAAGTGCTCGTCATGGAAGACCACTGACCAGGACTCTGAAAAATATTGCCGCCGTTTGTTACGCGACTAACTGGCCCTCTAGGGTTACCAACAAATCCGCCATCATTGGTTCCAAACCAAGTACCGATATACAAGCCATCAGGATTTGTAAAATCTAAGGTGTACTCAGCATCTACGCTTTGAAAATCTCCAATGCCATCTACGCCAGCATGAATAGATGCAACATGTACCCTTCCAGGATTGGCTTGCTGCAATTGATGAGCAAGATCTGCTGCAGCTGGACAGAAGATACATTTATGACCGGTAAAATCTTCAATCAATACATTTCTATCCGTATTGGTATTTGCTGTAAATGTGGGCCATTCATTGGCGAGATAATCAGACCAATTGCCTGGATAAAGTGTTGTATCAAGCTCTAGATTAACAAGAGGCGGGTACGGATTGGTCACGCGGTCGCAAGAAGGCAGTAAATAAAGACCAAAAGCGATGGCAAAAGCTAAAAATAGAATACCTTTTTTCATATTAAAAACTATGCGTTAAGTTGATCATAAGGCCGTTGTTGGCTGGTACTGGTCTACAGACACCGCCCACGCAAAACAAACCAGCGCGCTGGCGTCCGTAAGAAAAGGTTAGACGCGTTGCGTCTTTAATGTAACCGCAAGTCACAATTGGATAATTAACCCTTTTGCTAAGGTCATCGTTGCCATAGTTGTACTGATTCATTGCAGAAAAGAACCATCCCGGTGAAATGGTGTACTCGACAAGAGCGGTTGCCCAATCTCCCTTATCGTTAATCCCCTCCTCATTTCTTTGAACCCACATGCCTTGAAGCTCCCAACGCAATGCATGGTGTGCATTGATTTTGTAGGTTCCTTCAAAGACGGCAATGCGCGAATGAATAATGCCTTTCGCATCGCTCACTTTAACGACATCGTTGTTGATTTTGATATCGTAGAAACTGAAAATTCCGCTCCACTTTTTATTGAATTTTTTAGTGATATTGAAATTGATATCTTGCCAATACAAGCTATCGCTCATTGCAAAAGGACGCGTGTGATAAACAACCCTTGATGAATCATTGAGGTCAATGTCTTTCATGGTTTGCTCAGGGCGGAATGTTGTAGAATAGTTGAGGCCAACTGTTGTGCCATATTTGCCACCAAGTTGTGATCCTTTCTTAAAAGTATAGAGTAAATCTGCCTGGTAAGCGACTTCCCCCATTGGCTGAGTAGCATAAGGGTAAAGCGTTGCAACAAGGTTGTAGGTATGGGTTTTGTTCAAAGAAGGTAAAAAATTAATCAATAAATCTTGTAAATCTTTGGTGCGGTCTGAACGGAAACTCATGTTGTCTACAGATTTACCGGACAAGAGAATGCCTAGACCTTTCTTGGTATAACGCAAATTAAAGATGGCTGCATGGCCATAATTGTAGATATATTGGTTGTCAGAAGAAGGATCTTGTTCTTTTCGAATGAACTCGCCATCGGCATAAAAATTACCGTAAGTAAGTTTAACTCTTCCTCCATAAGCACCAACATTTTGCGGTAAAACCCATTCTGGATTGTCGTCTTCTTGAAACTTACTCACAAAGGAAGCGCCGAGCACGACATCTAGTTTTTTATCTTTAAGAATGCTCAAGCCTTCGTTGAGGTGCCATTCTGCGTCTGTTCCACGAACCAAGCCTGCACCGTGTACAATTTGACCTTGTTGAAAAGACAAGCGTTGTGTGCCGTAAACCCCTTTCACAACAAAACCCTTTCCCGGACGCAAAACAATGCGCATACCGTCGAGTAAATTATCGTAACCCAAATTGCGGTCTTCGTAGGTTCTGAGCGCTAAACCTGTTCCAAACTGCTCGTAAAAAGTACCAAGTGTAACATCCACGAAATCATTTTGGTAACCCACATAACGCATGCCGATTCCTGTACCATCAAAACGGTTTGGATAACCTTGAATACGCGGCAAATAGGACTCAAACCGCATGCCCGCCTTGAAATTGCCTTGGGTGTAAAAGACATTCATATATGAATTCATCAGGCCTTTTTGAACGGGCTGCTTGGCATTAATGATGCTGTCCTCGTTAAGGTATTGAAATACAGTTTCCATGTTGCCAGTGATATTGCCTTGTGCAAAAGCAACCTGACTGAGCAAAAGCAAACCGAAGAGCGTGCGCAAATTTTTCATGGATTATTTTTCGCTCAATTTGAGCAATTCTTGGTAAAGTTTTTCTTCGTCGCCTGGGGCGTAATTGTTGTGGGAGTAAACAATGACGCCATTTTTATCTACTAAAAAAGTATGCGGTACGTTATTGACGCCCATTGCGCGCTTGAAATCCCAGTTTGGATCCATGAGAACTGTGTAGTCCCATGCCTTACCGTTCACGTAAACAGGAACTTGGCTTTTCGTTTTTTCGTCATCAATTGCGATGGCAACTAAAGTAACACCAGTTTCTGCAACCCAATCTTCATAGACCTCATGAATGGTATTTAGTTCTTTTTTACAAGGCGCACACCACGTGGCCCAAAAGCTGATGATGACAGGGCCGTTCGTTGTCAATTCAGAGGTATTGACTACCTTTCCGGACATATCGACCAACTTGACCGCTGGTACTTTTTTCTGACTAAGGGATGTTTCAACGGTAGGTTCTTGCGCAGAAACAGCAAGCGAAAAAGAACCGAATAATAGGAGTAGAAATAATTTTTTCATGATTTGAATTTTCGTCGGCAAGACAAAAACCTTGCCGAATTCAAAAGTAAGAAAAAAGCAGCTATGCAAAAAATGGCTTAAATTTTGATAAGTGCGGTGAAAAGCTTATTTTTGAACAAATACATACTTTCTATGAAAGCCTTATTTCTATCTCTTCTCTGCA
>CAZPWB010000096.1:0-3591 GCA_964590425.1 uncultured Lishizhenia sp.
ATTTAGGTTTCAAAGCGGTAGCGGTCAATGTTTCGGATATCTGCGCCATGAATGCTACACCCAAACAAATTACTGTTGCAATTGCAGTCTCTAATCGTTTTTCTGTCGAAGCTCTTGAAGAATTATATGCCGGTATCAAAACAGCTTGTTCGGAATACGAAATAGACCTCATTGGCGGAGACACTACATCTTCACAAAGCGGTTTAATGATCAGCATCACAGCAATCGGTACCGCTGCTCAAGAAGCCATCACCTACCGTTCTGGCGCTAAAGAATACGACTTACTAGTGGTATCAGGAGATTTAGGTGGTGCGTACATGGGCTTGCAGGTGTTGGAGCGCGAGAAAGAAGTTTTCAAAGCAAATCCAAATATTCAACCCGACCTCGACGGCCACGATTACATCCTTCAAAGACAACTCAAGCCGCAAGCAAGGCTTGATGCCATTCGCTATTTAAAAGAATTGGGCGTGAAGCCTACCTCCATGATCGATATTTCAGATGGTTTGGCCAGCGAGGTACTTCATATTTGTAAGGCAAGTGAGGTGGGTTGCCATGTCTATGACGAAAAAATCCCAATTGATGCCAAAACGTCTATGGTTGCGATGGATTTCAACTTAGATCCGAGCATGTGCGCTTTAAATGGTGGTGAAGACTACGAATTGCTCTTCACCATTGAGCAAAAAGACGTTGAAATGATACAGTCTAATCCGAATTTTACAATTATTGGCCACATTACCAACGCTGCAGATGGCATCTATTATGTGGATAAATCTGGTTCGGTAGTTACTTTGCGCGCTCAGGGCTGGAAGCAATTTGACTAGTATTTGAGTCTTTCGCAAAGCGGCAGGAGTCAATCGATACGGGGCAGATTGATTTGTTCTTTATGAATAATCGTGAGCGGATACTTTCCTCTGATGTGTGCGACCAATTCTTCAGCCTCCTTTTGCGTTCTAAAATCGCCAACCATTAAGTTGAAATTAGGCGCTTCAAACCTGACATACGTATCAATTTTAGGAAAATCTGCAACAAACTGTGCGCGGGCCTGATCGATTTGCGTTTTATCTGAATCAAAACAGAGTTGCACACGATAGCCCGGCATTTGCTTACTGTTCTTGGCAACAACACGCTGTTCGATGCGCGGATCTGCGATCAATTGGATTTGTGCTTGTAACCCATTGTAAAATAAGGTCATAAAAGCGATACAAAAAAAGCCTTTCATATTTGCAAAGTAAGTGAGAATTCTACGCAAAACAAAATGCTTATTTAGATTCATTTTAAATTAACATACATTAATTATTTTTTGTCATCAAAATGTCACAAAATGTATTGATTACCTTAATTTTGCAGCCGATAAAGGGTAGTTTTTCTGCCCAATTTTAAAGAGTGAATTAGTAATTTTTTACATGGAAATATCTAACATTCAGTCGCTTAAGCGCATCAAATCTCTGGCTTTTGCCGCAATTACCTTCAGCATTGCTGCTTTCTCAAACTTTGCTTCTGCGCAAGGTGAAGGGCTTTTTAAAGCCAAATGTGCCACTTGTCACATGACTCACAAAGCCTCTACCGGTCCAAAATTATCTGGTGTGAGGGCTAAATGGGCAGCGGGTGGTGCCAAAGAAGGTAGTATTTACCAATGGGTAAACAACTGGCAAACTGCAGCTGCCAACGATCCTTATGCCGCTGAGGTATCTAAGGTCATGCCATCTGCTATGTCTGCTTTCCCAGACCTCAAAAAAGAAGACATCGACGCTATCCTTGATTGGGTAGATGCACAGCCTGATCCTGCAGCAGGTGGCGGCACTACTACAGGTGGTCCGACTGGAGGGGAAGGAACTTTAACTGCAGTGCCTGTTGAAGAAGAATCCAATACCTGGATTTGGCTCATTATGGGAGTTATTTTTGTAGTTGTCATTATGGCAGTTGGTGGCGTGCGTCGTCAACTCAAAATTGCTACTTCTGACGACGAAGAAGCTGAAAAAATGACCTACGGTGAAGAATTGCGTGCACTTGCTTGGAAATACCGTTTGCAAGTTGGTTTGGTTTCTTTAGTAGTTGTTATATCTATTGTTGTAGCGCTCTTCCAATCATTGTACTCTATCAATATCATGGAAGGTTACCAGCCATCGCAGCCAATTGCCTTCCCGCATGCGCAACACGCAGGTATCAATGGCATTGACTGTAAATACTGTCACAACACCGTTACCAAGTCTAAATCAGCATCTATTCCTTCTGTCAACGTTTGTATGAAC
Source organism: uncultured Lishizhenia sp. (assembly GCA_964590425.1). GTDB lineage: Bacteria > Bacteroidota > Bacteroidia > Flavobacteriales_D > Crocinitomicaceae > UBA952. The sequence continues at coordinate 2,250 of CAZPWB010000096.1, forward strand.
TGTCATAAGCAAATCGACGGTGAAGGCAAGCCATGGGCTGGTCAAATTAAAAAGATTTATGCTGCTGCCGGCTGGGACAAAGCTGGAATGAAGTACACTGGCAAAACAAAACCTATTGTTTGGAACAAAGTACACGTTTTACCAGAGCACGTCTATTTCAATCACTCTCAGCACGTTGTTGTAGGTGGTTTAGATTGTAAGCAATGTCACGGCGACATGACACAAATGACCGAAACCGCAATGGTTCAGCCAGTAGAAGAGCTCAACAAAATTGAAGGGAACATCAAACTTACACGCAAAACCTTAACCATGGGTTGGTGTATCGAATGTCATGGTAAAAAGGACGTCGCTATCGGAAACGGTAAAAATGCCTACTACGACGAAATTCACCGTCGCCTGAAAAAAGACCCTAAGCTTTACGCACAATACCTCAATAACGATGGTAAAGTAACTGTCAACGAACTTGGCGGTTGGGAATGCGCAAAATGCCACTATTAATTAAGTAATAACCATACTTGTCGAAATAAGACCATGGAAATGTCAAAAAAATATTGGAAAGGTATTGACGAACTCAAGCAAACTCCTGAGTTCATCAAGAACAAAGATCAAGAATTTCCAAACCAACAAACAGTTGAAGACTTCTTAGCAGATGAAAACCTCGCTGAGTCTTCTACTGCGCGTCGCGACTTCTTGAAATTCTTAGGTTTCTCTGTTGCTGCAGCTACACTTGCGGCTTGTGAGGCACCGGTCACCAAAGTTGTTCCTTATGCAGTAAAGCCTGAGAACGTTACGCCTGGTATGCCAACTTGGTATGCGAGCACGTATTACGATGGTGCGTCGTACGCGAGCATCATGGTAAAGACACGCGAAGGTCGTCCGATCTTTATCAAAGGCAACAAAGACTTCGGTTTTACCAAAGGCGGAACCAACCCACAAATTATTGCATCTGTTTTAGGTCTTTACGACTCCGCACGTTTGGCTCAACCACTTGCAAAAGGCAGCTCCTCAAATTGGGCAACTGTCGACACCGCTATCAGCTCTGCAATTACCAAAGCGAAAAAAGTGACACTTCTTTCGAATACAGTAATTTCGCCATCTATTCAACGTGCTATTTCTGAAATGGCCACTAAGTTGAACGGTGAAGGGGGTTCTAAATTTGAACACATCCAATACGATGCCATTTCTTACGCAGGTATGCGTGAGGCTAACTTGCTCAACTTCGGAGCACGCATCATTCCTAGCTACGACTTCTCGAAAGCAAAAACAATCGTCAGTGTCGGTGCCGATTTCTTGAGCACTTGGTTATTGCCTACTGAGTTTGCTGTTCAATACGGTATGGGTC
>CAZPWB010000097.1:0-3559 GCA_964590425.1 uncultured Lishizhenia sp.
ATAATAAATCTGTTACCCGCACTTTAGCCGGGCATGTTAACGTACTGAGATAATGCCAGAAAAGCCAGTTGTCAAGGTTCAAGATTTAGGCCTCATAGATTACAAACAAGCTTGGGATCTTCAAGAAGAGCTGCTCAAAGAAGCGGTCGACCTGAAAATTTCGAATCGCAAAAACGAGACTGATTTTATTCCTAAGCAGCACTTGTTGTTTTGCGAGCATCCGCATGTATATACGCTCGGAAAGAGTGGCGCCCAAGAAAACTTATTGCTTGACGAAGCGCATTTACAAGAAATTGATGCGCAGTTTTACAAGATCAATCGGGGAGGAGATATTACGTATCACGGCCCCGGACAGTTGGTGATGTACCCAATTCTAGACCTCGAGCAGTTCTTCACGGACATTCATAAATATATGCGTTATTTGGAAGAGGCGGTGATAAATACGCTCGCTCATTTTCAAATTACAGCTACACGCTACGATGGTTTAACAGGTGTTTGGATTGATGCTCAAACCCCAAGAGCCAGAAAAATATGCGCGATGGGGGTGAAGTGCTCTAGGTGGATCACCATGCACGGAATTGCCTTAAATGTGCATCCAGATTTAGGTTATTTTGGTAATATTGTGCCCTGCGGCATTCAAGATAAGGCAGTCACGTCCATGGCACAAGAATTGGGTCGTCAAATCTCTATTCAAGAGGTACAAGAGGTCTTGTTGAAAGAAATGTCCGCAGTATTCAATTTTAGTATACAAGCATGAGAGAAGATTTATTAGGCCCAAAAGTTGAAGGCGTATCATTGGCACTTGTTGAGCTTCCTATTGAAGGCGGTGAACCAGAATATGTAGTTTTTTTATTGAGCAACCGCGACGACATCATGGAGGGGATCATTGTTGCTTCGACGGGTTTTGGAACGGATCCAAAAACGGGTCAGGAAATCAAAACTTCCACTTTGCGCAAAGGTATTGAAGTGATGCTGCCCGAAGAAGCTGCCCGAATTGAGCCGATCATGCCCGATCTTTTTGGCATCAATAATGAGTATTGGGTGAGTTTTTGGGTCAATGACACCATGTATGACAAGCGCTTTGTTTTTGAAGCAGGCACCATCAAGCCAGAAAAATTCAAAGAAATACCTCAACTCAAGGCTAAAGGCATCATTTTAGCTTAACCAAACACTTCCCATCCATTTCTGAAGGGATTTCCAAACCCATTCTACTCAGAATTGTCGGCGCAACGTCGGCTAAAATTCCGTTTTCTAGGCCAAGCGAATGATCTTCAGTTACTAGCACAACAGGCACCGGATTTAGGCTGTGTGCGGTGTTTGGGCTTCCGTCAGGGTTAATCGCGTAGTCGGCATTGCCGTGGTCTGCTATTACTAAAAATTCATAGCCTAGTTCTTGGCCACAACTCACTACTTTTTCCAATTGTTGATCTACGGTTTCAACGGCTTTCATGATTGCCGAAAAAACACCCGTGTGCCCAACCATGTCAGGGTTCGCAAAGTTCAGACAAATAAAATCGGGCAGTGCTGTTTGCATGTGTTGCCTAATGGCCGCACCAACTTCATGCGCACTCATTTCTGGCTGGAGGTCATAGGTTGCTACCTTAGGAGATGCAATTAAGAGACGTTCTTCCCCGGTAAAAGTTTCCTCACGGCCGCCGCTAAAAAAGAAAGTTACGTGCGGATATTTCTCAGTTTCGGCAATGCGAACCTGCGTTTTCCCGGCTTTAGAAACTACTTCTCCGAGTGTCATTTCAAGGTTGTCTTTATCAAAAATGACCTTTACGTTTTTGAAACTTGCATCGTAGTTCGTCATGGTGCAAAAATGCAAATCTAACGGATGCATGTTGTGCTCATGAAAAGCTTCTTGGCTTAATACTGTTGTCAGCTCTCTGGGTCTGTCGGTTCGGAAGTTAAAAAAAATGACTGCGTCTCCTTCTGAAATTTTACCGTTTTCATCGATGAGTTGTGGTAAAATAAATTCATCAGTTAATCCTTCTGAATAAGCAGTTTGTAATGCTTTTGAGGCACTTTCTACTTTTTGCCCCTGAGCATTGACCATTAAATGGTAGGCCTTTGCTACGCGCTCCCAACGTTTGTCGCGGTCCATGGCGTAATAGCGTCCTATGAGGGTGGCAATTTTGCCTTTTTGATGGGCCAGGTGTTGTTCTAATTTTTCAAGACAACTGAAGCCACTTTTTGGGTCGCAATCACGACCGTCTGTAATCGCATGGACAAAATAGTTGTCTAGCCCGAATTCTTGCGCCATATCCAAGAGTGCATGCAGGTGTGCTTGGCTGCTATGCACACCACCTTCAGAAACTAGCCCTATGAAATGGACTTTTTTATGGTTGGTTTTGGCATATTTGAAGGCTTCAAGTATGGTAGGGTTTTGTTGAAACTCGCCATCCCGAATGCTTTTGTTGATGCGGGTTAATTCTTGATAAACAATGCGGCCTGCACCAATATTGAGGTGCCCTACTTCTGAATTTCCCATTTGGCCATCTGGCAAACCAACGTCTTCTCCAAAAGTGCGCAAGGTGGCATTTGGATAGTTAGTCAAGAGGCTATCCATGAAAGGCGTATTTGCTTGAAAAATGGCATCTGAGGGGCCGTGGTCTCCTAAACCCCAGCCATCGAGAATGATGAGTCCGAATTTTTTATTCATAAGGCAAAATTACCTCAAAAACACATCCCTTTGGATGATTTTCTTGGCAACGCACCTGCCCGTTGTGTAAATGCACTAATTCGGCGACTAAATAAAGCCCTAGGCCACTTCCTGAGGCCTTACGGGTGTCTTCATTACCTATTCTGTAGAACTTCTCAAAAATATTTGTCCTTTCGTTTACCGCAATACCAGGCCCTTCGTCGCTAATGGTAAGTGTGATGAAACGATCAAGCGGAACGGCTTTGATGGCAATTTCTTGCGTGGCACCACCGTATTTAATGGCGTTTTCAAGGAGGTTGACCAAAATGGTTTCCAACATATTCGGATCAGCTTTAAGGTTTAGCTCTTTAGGAACATCAATTTTGAACTGAAGATTTTTATAACGCTTTTGATAGCGATCAGTGAGTTGCGCACTTAACAGAGAAAGATCGATGGTTTCTTTATTGAGCTCAAAGGCTTTATTTTCAGCTCTAGACGTATTGAGAATATTTTCGATGAGTTGAACCAAGCGTTCATTTTCACTAAGAGCGCCATCGATTATGCTTTCTTTTTTTTCTTCAGTAAGGTTGTGCTTTTGTAATGTTTGAAGGTAAAGTTTGAGCGCCGCTAGCGGTGTTTTGAGTTCGTGGGTAACCGTTAGTAAGAAGTTATTTTGTCGCTTTTGTAATTCAAATTCTTTGGCAATGCCTTTTCGGATGCGGTAAATCCCAAAAATCAAGATGAATAAAAATACAGCACCTTCACCAAAAACCATCCCGATACGCTTGGCTAATTGAGCGTCTTCTTGTGGAATATAAGCACTGAGTTCAATGAGGTGATAGCCCCACCAAGCAAATTGCAAGACAACATATGCCCCTAAGAAATACAGCCAAAAAGTGGGTCTAGGTTTTCTCA
>CAZPWB010000098.1:0-3551 GCA_964590425.1 uncultured Lishizhenia sp.
CTTTGGAAACTAAGGGGAGCAATTGATCTTTCATGATTTAGTTGATTTCGAAGACGTATTCAGAGATTGCATCTTGATCTAGAATTCCCTGAGTGATTAAAAAATTTTTGACGCGATTTAACTTAGCTAATTCAAGTATAGTATCCGGATGTTCTTGCATCGTTCTTTTTATTTTTATTGCTCCACCGGTAATCAAAAAACAATTAGACTCTATTTTAATCGCATAAATTCTAATCAATTTTTGAAATCTGAATTTACTCTTCTGGAATGACAAAGCCTTTTCTAAAAATTCCGAATTAGATAAGGATCTAAAACCATGATTCAATTCGATGTTGCAATTTAAAACAGCGATTAAAAAATTATCGATTTCCTCTATTTCATGATTAATAATGTTTATAAAACCTGAAACATCAGCTATACTATTCGTCTTCGCGTATTTTCTTAAGAATTCAACAGAAGTCCATTTATCGATATTCCTATCAAATTCGTTTACATCATTCTTTTCAAGGATAATAGCGTATAAATGACCTGGTAATTCTTCTGCAAATATATCAACAATTTTCATAAAATAAACTTATAGGTTTACTATTAAAATAACACCCTGTAAATTTTATAAAATATCGCCTGTTTCTATTCAGTAGAAAAACTTACCAAATCATCAAATAGTTATACTTCCAACCCAACCACATCATCCACCGAAACAACAAAGGAAAAACATTCACCCCACTTATTTTTTATATCATATTGTAAATTTATTTTTACACAATGTAAAATATATTATACATTTGTAAAAAACTTTACACTATGAAAACTTATTTATTACCGTCAAAATTTTTGGTTCCTAGTGGAATCATTTTTTACACCAGTGCTATTTTTGGATTGATTTGCATTGTATTTCCTGATCTTTCACTTAAAATGAATTTAGAGTTGAGTGTTCCAAATTTATTTTGGAGAGATGCAGATGGTATTCTAGTCGACAAAAGCTTTTGGATAAAAAACAATGTGATTGATGAGATCCTTACGCTAGTATTAATTAGCTCTGGTTTAATTCATTTATTTTCGAAAGAAAAGCAAGAGGACGAATTCATCATGAATTTGCGGTTTCATGCCATGAAATGGTCATATCTGATTAGCTTTACCATTTTAGCGCTAGGCTGCTTACTCGTATATGGATTTTCGTACTTCAATGTCATGTTGTTTTGTTTATTTAGCCAGCTATTCTGTTACCATATTGTCTTTAGAATTTTCGTTATACAACACCTGCGTAAATGAAAAACACGATTAAAATCAATAGAACTATTCAAGGATTGTCGCAAGACCAGCTCGCCAAAGAGGTAGAAGTTTCAAGGCAAACTATCAATGCTATTGAAAACAATAAGTATTTCCCGTCTTTAGAATTAGGATTGAAATTATCCAAGGTCTTGAAGTGCAGTGTCAATGAGCTTTTCAGCTTGGATTGAACCAATTGAAAAGCACCCCGCCTACCTTACTTCAACCTAAACCCAACGCCTACGTTGCAACCGAAATTGATGTATTTGCGGTAGCTGAAGATTTCTGGTGGGGTTTTGACACTGTTGAAATTGAGGTACGGTGTGAGGGAGACAAAGAAGTTTTGTTGGGATTGACGTAATTCTACCTGGAGGCTTTGTTGGAAATTGAATTTAGGACTCAGGAAGGCGTACATGCCAATGCCGTTTCTGTTCGGGTAGTAACCAATTTGCTCTTTGACGCGTGTGCCTACTGAGGCGCTGTATTTCGGAATCACTGAAAAATGATTTCTTTGGAAGCGATACCCAATACTAATTGGAATTTGAATGAACTGGTATTCATTTTTGTTGACGTATTTGGCTTCAAAATAGATGGTATCTTGAATGCTCGGGCTAATGCTTGACGGCTCTAATTTGTAGTCTAGATAATGGTAATTGGCTTGTTCGCCTAAACTTGTAAATAAGGCACCTATACCCCATTGCAACTGGCCTGAATAGTTGCAGAGTTGAAAACCAAAATTAGTGGTTGTCAAGACAGACTCTGATTGCGTCAGCTTTAAATCATAGGCACTCACTACATTGAAATCGCTGTACAAATAGCTTTTTGTGAAATTGACGCCTGAATACAGCGCTATTTCTCGATTGCGATTACTGTTTTGTTGGTTTTGTGGCGCTTGTGGTCTGTTTAATAGTTGATGGCTGAGTTGAGGCACGGCTAGCATACCCAACATCAATTCTTTAATTGGGTTCAACAGTTGCCCCATTCTGAGGGTGTCTATGAATGCCTCCCGATTTTCAGGAGTTTGACTTGCTTGGAATGAGGAGCTTTCTGAAGAGGGGTTATTTAAAGTTGAAGAGGCAGTCGGTGCTGTGAATTTTAAAGATAAATCTGAGGTTTCTATTTGAATATCATGTTGAAGCAAAATTATTTTATTACTTGATATTGAGTTATTTACAATTGTATTTTTTGAAGAAAGGTCAGTTGTTTGAATTTGAGCTATTGCAATTGTGTTTTGCCAGTTGAGGGGTTCATTTAAAAAGGAGCTCATGCCTAAAATGAGGAAAGTAATGCTGAGCGCCATTCCTTTGAACCAGCCAAAGAAGAATCCTCCTCTTCTCTTTTTTTCATCGAGGCGATTTTCTAGATCTTGCACGAAATCCAAATCAAGAGCAGGCAACTGACCAAGCGCTGCTTCCCGATATTGCATTTCAAATGAAGTCAGTTCGTTCTTCATAATGTGTTGTTTTGTAGTTGTTCGGCAATAATTTTTCGGGCTTTTAAAATATGCCACTTCACTAAATCGTAACTGATCTTGAGCTCTGTTGCAATTTCTTCCCTACTCAGCTCTTCAATTACATAAAGGTTAAAAATGATTCTTGTTGCCTCTGGCAATGCATCGACAAACTCAAAAAGCATTTTTGCAGCATCTTCTTGTTGCAAAAGCAAATCAGTTGGCAGGTGGTCAGGCAAGTCTGTTGAGAGGTCTACTTGCTGAAAGAATGAATGGTGCCGTTGTTTTTTGCGATACTGATCGATAAATTCATTTCTGACAATAATACTGAGCCAGGCCGGAAATGATTTTTGCAGATCAAAAGTATCAATGCGATCAAGCGCTTTTAAAAATGCTGTGTTGGCAATACTCATTTGATCTTCCTTATGCAGGCTCAAACGAGACAATCGCTGTAACATCAATGGAAAACAATAAGCATACAATTCCATAATAAAGCGGCGGTCTCGCTTTACAATCAATGCTATGCTCTCTTTTGTCAGTTCCAAACTTAATCGCGTGTGTTTCCTTTATCTTCTATTTAAGTAATATTTCAAGCCAAACATTTGCGCAGATTGAAACGAAAACCAAGATGAAGGTACATTTTTCACCGCAAAGAAGTCATAACAAATCCGGTTCTCATAGGTCAAAAACCAACGCTGATTTTCTACTTGCTTGTCGTGAAGACTATATTCCAAGCCAAAACTGGCGTAGATTCCGGCGTTGAAGTTGTTTTTTGAAAATTTACTTTGGACAGCACTGTTATACAAATCTGATGTAGTAAAGCCACCTGAAT
>CAZPWB010000099.1:0-3424 GCA_964590425.1 uncultured Lishizhenia sp.
ATTTGACCACTCACTACACGCTTGCCATAGCGGTAATATCCGTCTGGCTTGGCCAATTTCATAGGCATTTTGATATACATTACGCCATCTTGCACCAAACGGATGATATCCGGAATATCCTGGTTTTTGAGAAGAATTGTCTTGTTGGCGGCATCGACGTATTCCAATTGGATCATTTTGCCCTGCGCATTGGTATTGAAAAAGTTGATTTGACTACAAGTAACTGAATCTTGAGCGGCCGTGATAAAGTAATTCTGTGCCGATAAATTCAACCCGCAAAGCAAGAAAATTGTCGTAAAAATTAAGGGAAGTTTCATGAGGCGAAGTTAGTTATAAACTTACTTATTTTTATGAGGGTCACCTTGTTAAGGCTCTCCTTATTCTATCATTATTTTACTTTGATACAAACCTTGCAGGGTGTGCGTTTGCAACACATACAGACCAGGTAGTACATCTCCGATGAAGAATGCGTTGTTTTGAATCTGCTGTTCGTCAAAAGTGGCCACTTCTGCCCCTGCTAAATTGACAAGGCGCAGGCTTTTCACCACATTGCCTTCTGGAAGCTGCAAAGAAAATGAAGTACGCACTGGATTTGGATAAACTAGGAGCGGTTCATAAGCATTCTTTGACGCCAAAACGCTGGCATTGATGACATCAAAATTGATATGATAATTGATGGTATCTCCGTTGCTTACAAACGCAAACTGCAAGGAATCTGCCCCACAACGATCTTCATTTAATAAAGAATCCGTTTTGTAAATATCAGTGCTAACCATATTATCATTGATAAAATGTGCATCGCGATTTGAGGGGATGGTGCTTCCTCGGGCAACTGTTACCATTTTTTGGAAATCTGAAAAATAGTAAGTCACCATGTAGGCTGTCCAGTCATTGATGACATACAACCCCGCATAATAGGGTGCTGCGTTTGAGGATAAAACATCTTGCCAAGTTTGACCGTAGTCTTCGGTGCGATACAATCTATGATGCTCTAAAGGCGTTCGCAAAACCATAAAACCAACGCCATCGTTCACAAATTTCAAATCTACACACGTTGGGGTATACGGTAAGCTTGCCGATCCGCTGTACACCTCTACGCCGTCACGGTAAACTTTAAATCCGCCTTGCTCTGACAACTGATTGAACCAATTGGAATAAGTGTAATTGATCGACATCGCGTCAGGGCAATAATTGTGGTCAAAACCCAAAAATTGCATTTGCCCAACAGCCATGTTGCTACCAAAAACAAGAAGTAGTAAATAGATGATTTTCATGAGGATTAAATTAATGAAAATCTTCGGTTTTTTTGTGTGGCGACCCGTATGAACCCACTATTTATTCAACTTAAACTTCAAGCCCAAAACAATATCGCTGCCACCTCCCTTGACTTTCGCTTGTATAACCGAGCTCTGTTGGGTGAGGAAGTTGGTGTGTTGAATGGTGGAGTTGATGAGGGTATTGAAGCCAAAATAACGGCGGTAGCCTAAGTTCAGATAGACCCGATTGGCCAATCTGAAATCTTTGGAGGCGCCTAAATAAACAGCGCCAACATACTTGGAAACAACTGTACTCGAAACCTGGGTGCTGAATTCAAAAGGTGTGTTGTTCATAGCACCTCCCCATTGACTAGAACTAGACCACGCATTACCTACTTTATCGAAAAGCAAGCCAGAACTCAAGCCCGCATGAAAGTTCAAAATGACATAATTAGATGGGAGCGTCCAGCGATACATAGCGCCCAGGCCTAGTTGCAAATGATTTGATGTACTCGTTGCCATGCTAGAATAAGGCATGGCCGTGTACTTTTCTGTAAACCATACGCGCCCAGAAGAAAGGCTGGCCTCTAAATATAAGTTATTCCCCATTCCTTTTTCAAAAGCCAACTGAGGCATGAAGTCTGTAACCGTACCTGATTTCATGACATTATTCGGATCGTCGGTGATACGCGTGCGCGAAAGATAAATGCCGCCACTTGTGCGCAAGAACATACTTTTGGGATCAATGTATCTCTTCTCTTTGCGATACAACTTTTTAGCCGCTTTGCGATCGAGTTGCTGCTCTTGTTGCAATAGCGCAAGACGCGCTGCTTTATTTTGCCCGTTGAGGGTATAGGCAATTTGAAGATTCAGGAAGCGCCCTTGATTTTTGTAAGTGCCGTTGCTCGTTTGATTATACAACATATAAGTTCCGTCGTAGATATTGTTGAAAGAATGATCATAGCTCAGTTTGACAGAAAGTAAATTGGCGCTTTTCAATTGATAAGCCCACTGCGCACCTAAACTGACAAAAGGAACCGATGGCTTAGAAGTTTCAAATTCTACGCGATACAACTCACCCTGAGCCTCGGAAGACATACTTCCGTAGCTTCCATTGCTCATTTTGCGAATGCCGATGCCGCCCAAAACGCTGTACGTGGATCGGTTTTTTTGCAATAACTCATAACCACTGCCAACTTCCAAACGCAAATTAGTAAGCGTAAACGTGCCCCAAGAAAAAGGCGACAGCTGATCACCCATAAATGCACCATTGGCTGGAGCAGATAGCTTCACGCCCATAAGACCAAAACCTGCTGTGAAGTTCAGCGGCACTTTTGGATGCACCATTCGGGTATATTGAAAATTAAAGCCCGTTGAAGGAAGTGTTTGCTCCGGAAACTTTTGATCGCCAGAAAGAATTGCTGTCTGAGGGCGGTTTGCCCCAACTGTCAAACCATAGGTGAAGAAATTTTTTGAAGTTTGAGCAACTGCGCTTTCAAAAAGCAAGAAAATCAACAGAAAAAAGGATAGCGTAACTCTCATGCTTATTGCTTAACGAATACGTATTGAAATCCATCAAAAACCTCATCGCTCAACATCAGTGTATCATGATGAATTTGACATGACTGAGTCAGTTGCTGAGCTGCCCCGCCATAATGAACCAGGAGTTGATCAGTTTGGCTCGTTATACTCGGGCCTAATTGTAGCGAAAAACTCATTTGATCAAGGAGTTGCCCACCCTTGCGGTGCGAAAAAGTCCCGTTTTCTTCGTATTCGTAAGTATCGGTAGCATCATAACTTGAATTCCCTGCACCCGAAAACCCGCCGCTACTATATACAAAACGCCAAGTACCAAAAATCTTTTTGGACTCCGCATTTGGTGTGTCTATTTTTCCGCAGCCGAAGAGCAGAACGACCATTACACTTAGTAAAATTGTTGTTTTCATCATTTAATTTCTTAAAATTTTCTCCATCGACTTGCCTTTTGCCAATTCGTCGACGAGTTTGTCTAAATAACGTACTTTTTGTGTCAAAGGGTTGTCGAGGGCTTCTATTCGGTAGCCACAGATGAGCCCAGTGATGAGGTGCGCATTCGGATGCAAGTTGGCGCGTTCAAAAAAGGTTTCAAACGTGACTTTTTCAGCGATTAAAAGTAGTTGTTTTTGGCG
>CAZPWB010000100.1:0-1186 GCA_964590425.1 uncultured Lishizhenia sp.
TACCACAAAGATAGCAAATAAAAAAGGGACGGTTGCCCGTCCCTTTACTGTTCAAGTGGAGTTGAACTTATTTTTTCACAACATTGAATTGTGCAGTTTTACCGTTTTCAAGTGTAACGTTGAAAATGTAAAGACCAGATTGCAATGTGTTGATGTTTACGTTGTCTTGACCAGCTGCAAGGTTCAAGGTAGTTGCCATGGCAACTTTTCCTGCAACGTCAGTAACTGTTAATTGTGCAGTTCCTTCGCCTTCGATCGCAACCGTAACTACATCGTTAGCTGGATTAGGGAATGCTTTACCAGCAACTGTGTTCAATTCAGCAACGTTTACGTCGTTGTCAGCAACTGCAATAGCTAAAGAGCTTGGAAGATCAGATCCGAAACCAGCTGCATACCAGGTACCATCGCTTTCGTTTGGTGCCATTGGTTGAAGATAGTAAGCTTCGTTCCAAGTAAGGTTTGTGCCATTTTCATGACCCATATAAAGGCTGAGGTTTACAGTTTGTACACAAGCGAGGTAACGTTGGTTGTCTTCTAATGCTACTGGTGTAGTGAAGGCGCCATAAACGGTTTCACCTTGGAGGTCACCAGGGAAGTAGTAGAAACCACTTGCAACTTCTGTAAGGGTGTTGAATGCCAAGTTAGCATCGTTGAGGTCGGTAAAGACGTCTTCCCACTTGTAGAGGTAAAGCGCCATTTCTTCGCCGGTCAAAACCACACCTGAAGCAGTTGCAGTTGTTGCAGAGAACCAAATACCATTTGCTTTCAAGCGGCTTGCATTCGGGTTATCAATTACTTGACAAGCTGAATATGTTTGGTTGTTGGTACCTGGGCGGTAGTAGTTGCCACCTTTAGGCGCACCTGTTGTAGCATCTGCTTGCGCGTAGCTGAACAAAGAGTCAGTTACTTTGAAGGTTGTTACAAGGATGTTATCTGCATTGTAGTCATCTGCACCACTCAATAATAAAGTATATGTGAGTGTGTAAGTTCCAGCTGGGTATGAAGCCAATGAGAAGTTTGGTAAGCTAGAAGCACCACCAGGGAAAACATCAAGTGAGTCACCAGCTGCGAGGTTAATACCTGAAGCGGTATTGTCATAAATAGTTGCACCAGATGGGTTGGTGATTTTTGCGTTCAAAGACATACCTGTTTGCGCTTGGTTACCATAGTTGTAAACGCGTGAACC
>CAZPWB010000100.1:1286-3295 GCA_964590425.1 uncultured Lishizhenia sp.
ACAATGACGCCAACTGCACCAGCGTTTTGAGCATTCAATGCTTTTGCACCAAACTCACAAGTATTGCGGAATACGACTGCAATTTTACCAGTGAGGTCATTGATGAGTGGGTTACAGCCTTCTGCAGAAATTGGATTGCCTTGTGCATTTAAACCAGTTGAACCATCATCTACAATTTTGAGGGTGTCTTGTACATACGTTCCAGGGATGTTGAAGTCAGGGGTGCCCCAACCACTAGCTGGGTCAGCCCATGTGTGGGTGTAGTTAGCGACTATACTCTGAGGAGAGATTCCTGCAGCAATCACCTGTGCGTAAGTTGTGGCGCTAAGCACAACTGCACTGATTGTAAGTAAAAGTTTTTTCATAGTTGATTTTATTAGATTTGGCCTAAAGTTAATGATTTTTGAATTTTATACAAATTTGAATGAATATTTACCAAAAAAGGGTGCCTAAGCACCCTTTTTTATCGAAAATTTAGGTTTTTACTATTTAAACCAAATGATCATGTAGTAAAACAACGCAGCCAATAAACCACTCACTGGAATAGTGAGGATCCAGGCCCAAAGTAAATTGATGGTTACACCCCAACGCACTGCACTGAGTCGTTTGGTGGCGCCAACGCCAATAATTGAACCTGTAATGGTGTGGGTTGTCGAAACCGGGATTCCAAACTGAGATACCGTAAACAGGGTGAGAGCCCCTGCGGTTTCGGCGCATACACCTTCCAGCGGTGTCACCTTGGTGATCTTAGTTCCCATTGTTTTGACAATCTTCCAGCCACCCATTAAGGTTCCGATGCCAATCATGAGGTAACATCCGAAAGCAACCCACATTGGCATTGTTTCTGAATGAACTTTGGTTTTAATCTTATGTTCCTTGAGCAATTTACCTGTGGCCCCATCGACAAAACTGCTAAAAATCCCTGCATAATGATTTTTATAATTGAGCTTATCTTTATAAAACAACGTGTCGTTAGACTTTGCTTCACAAATGGCCTTTCCTCTTGAGTAAATGCCAAAATGCTTCAGATTTTTTTGAATTTGTTTGTAAGGAGGTAGATTTTGTGCAGTGCTTAGCGCCTTTCCATTAGAAGAATAAACTGCTTGCTGGGTATTTGCATCGATGATTTGATCTGCATGTTCGTAAAAGAGTTGATCGTCAATTTGAGCAATTTCTGGTTTGAACAATAGCTTTTTACCGTCGATAGAATGGTATTCAATCTGCATTAATTCTGTTATTTGAAGGTATTTGGGAATAGGGTGATCAAGCTTCCCCTCTCGACCTAAATTACCATAAACGAGTAAGGCAGCACATATAATACCCATTACTTTCTGAGAGTCTGCACCTCCATGACCTAATGAAAATGCTGCTGAGGAAAGTAACTGTAGCTTTTTGTGCATATTCGCTTCCTTTACTGCTGAAGGGCGCTTTACACCATAAACGATTTCGAACCAAGTATAAACACCAATAAAAACAGCTATCATGCCAATGACGATATACATCATGATAGGCTTCATGTCTAGATATTCAATCATGTATTGCATAAAATAAATCGTGAGGCCAGATAAACCAAGAATGACTAGCATTTTTTTCCAATAGGACCTTGAAATAGTGACTACAGCAATGAGATAAGCTATGAATCCGCCAATAAATGGAGCTAGGAAAATAAATAAAATAACCTTAATGATTTCGCCACTTGCAATTACGTCCACACCTGCATGTGCTACTGCAGCACCAGCAAAACCGCCAATAAGTGTATGTGATGAAGATGAGGGAATACCTAACCACCATGTGAGTAAGTTCCAAAATGTAGCTGCCAATAAGCCCGCAAGGATTACCCATAGGTCTATCGCGTTGTTATCTACCGTTTTTGCAACGGTATTTCCGACACTCATGTCGAAAACCCAGAAAGCAATGACGTTAAACATGGCTGCCCAAAGTACGGCCTGAAAAGGTGTAAGTACTTTAGTAGACACAACCGTCGCAATGGAATTGGCTGCGTCGTGAAA
>CAZPWB010000101.1:0-3117 GCA_964590425.1 uncultured Lishizhenia sp.
AAGACTCTGCAGCTACCAAAAAGCGGTCGATAAACGCAATTTGTGTGACAGGAGACTTGAGCGTGACTACCAAATAAGCGCGGTCAACGTTGGCGGCCAAAATTTGCATTTGTTTGCTGAGGTTGGTGGCCTTGCGCACTATGTAGTTGTGTCGGGGTTCAACAGATAGGATGGCCCAACTTTCATCTGAGCCGGCTTCGATAATAACGCGATCACCAGCGGCAATGGGATTGGTGGTTTTGAGTCCTTCCAAGCGCAATTTACCGCGGATACTTGCCTGCACAATTTGTTGGTCTTCAAGTAATACTTGATACCATTTTCCAGTCGATTTCAGAACGAGCCCTTGCATCCTGTAAAGGTAAACATTTGTATGTTTGTACAATGAAAACAACTTTCATCATACTTCTCGGGTTCAGCCTCACTGCATGCCGCACTTTGCCTACAGTTGTGCCCGATGATGAAGTTCTTGACACTGAAGTTTTGATTGACCCTTTGGAAGATGCCGAATTTCCTGGCGGATATGAAAAGCTTCAGACTTATATCAGTGACAACATGGATTTAACTTCCATATTGAAAAATGCAACCGAACCATTAGTCAATACTAAAGTAATCGTCAGATTTGACATAGAAGAAGACGGATCAATCAGTAATGCAATTGTAGAAAAATCGACATCTAATTGCTTGGCTTGCCAAAAAGAAGCCCAGCGCTTGGTTGAAAGTATGCCTCGTTGGACACCCGCGATGTTAGATGGAAAGCCTCAGATGACTTCAGCTCGTATTCCAATTGATTTTACTTTTGAAGCCTTTGTCGAGGCCGAATTTCCAGGAGGTCTTGATGCCCAAATGAAATATATAAATGACAATTATAATTCCCGTGTTACGGGCTGCGGTGACTTCGGAAAATTAGATGAACGCATTGTGGTTAGCTTTGTTGTTGAAAAAGATGGAAGTATAACCGATATTAAAATCGAAAAGGCAAGCGAATCTTGTCCTCGTTGTAACGCCGAAGTCTTGCGTATTGTCAAGGCCATGCCCAAATGGCAACCCGCTCAGAATGCGGGTCTAAATGTCCGCTCATCTGTCCGCCTCCCCATCATTCTTAGCTTATAATGAAACAAGTTTACATCCTCCTTTTTCTATTCGGTCTAAGTGCATTTGCATTTGGCCAAGAGCCAATAACAACCGATACCAATAAAATCTATGATATTGTAGAACAAGACGCCGAATTTCCAGGTGGAACCGATTCGTTAAGAAGGTATATCATTGACAACATCAGGATGGATTCCATCATCGGATTTACCGACAACGAAATGTACAACAAGGTGTTCGTCAGGTTTGTGGTGAACAGAGAAGGAATCGTAGAGCGCGCCACAATAGACAGAGCAAGCGACTACTGCCCACCGTGCAACAAAGAGGCACTGCGTTTGGTCAGAAGCATGCCTAAATGGTCACCAGGCATAGTGAATGGTCAGCCTGTAGCGATGTATTTTCGCTTGCCAATCATTTTTTCGATCCAATAAACATGACAAAACATTACGGCCTCATTGGCAAAACACTTGGGCATTCATTTTCAGCAGCTTTTTTCAAGGACTACTTTGAGAAAAATAATATCACTGCGACGTATTCCAATTTTGAATTGAATGAGATAGAAGAAATCTCGTCTATTTTCGATCAAAACCTATCCGGACTCAATGTTACGTTTCCTTACAAAGAAAGTGTCCTTCCTTTTTTAGATCGCCTAGACGACAGCGCTGCCCAAGTTGGAGCTGTCAATGTCATTGCTTTTGAAAACGGAGAGAAGGTGGGTTACAATACAGATGCGTATGGTTTTGCCCAAAGCATCAAGCCCTTTTTGACTTTTGAGCACGAGCGCGCACTCATTTTCGGGACCGGCGGCGCTTCCAAAGCGGTGGCGCATGTATTCAAGAAATTGGGTCTTGAGGTTTTTTATATTTCTCGCCAACCAGACCACCAAAATCGGGTTTATACCTACTCCGACATCAACGAACATATGTTGAAGGCCTGTAAAGTTTTAGTGAACTGTACGCCAATCGGTACTTTTCCGAACGTCGATGCATGCATTGAGCTTCCTTTTGAATTCCTGACCCCTGCACATTTAGTGATTGATTTGGTATATAATCCTGCCCAAACAGAACTCATGAAACGCGCTAAAGCACAAGGTGCCGCAGTGATGAACGGTTTGTCCATGCTGCAGCACCAAGCCTTAAAAAGTTACGAGATCTGGACGCGTTAAGCTTCTAGGTTATTCTGATTGATGTTGTACCAGTCAATTTTTCTGGAGAAATACATCACGAGCCCTAGAATGATGAACACCCCAATACTACCAATCAAAAGCGCTAAGTCTTCAAGCTGAATGATCACAAATATGAAGATGTAGAGCATTGACAAAAGCCCTGCAATAAACAAACTCATTTTTAAGGATCTTAAAATGGCACGCACATAGGTACTGATCAGTATGACCGTAGCCAGAGCTGATAGCAAGAAGGCGCTGTTGAACTGAATATGTTCAGAAATAGAAAGCAATAGGGTGTAGAAGACCACAAGTGCAATACCCACCAAGATATATTGAATCGGGTGAATTCCTGAAGATTGGAATATCTCAATAAAGAAGAAAACCAAGAAAGTCAGGCCGATGAAAAGCAAAGCGTAGTGAATGGTACGATGCGATTTTTGGTAGTTATCGACAGGTATTTTAAGGTCAACACCAAAGGCAGAGTCATAGATTTTATAGCTAGAACCCGTCCAACTTTGTGGATAATTGCGGTTGAGGTTCAAGACGTTCCAGTGTGCTTTGAAACCATTTTTATCGGTTGTGTGCTGATCTGGCAAGAAAGAACCCGTGAATTTAGGGGTTTGCCAATCAGAGTTCAGCACCACATCTGTTTCTTTACCTACAGGCGTGAAAAATAATTGTTGACTGCCGTTGAGTTCTACATCAAAACTAAAACGGTACAAATGATCATCGGTAGGTGAAATTGCTACTTTCGCATTGATGCCGGTATAAAAAACATCTTGATTCGATACGCCAGGATTGAAGCTAATTTTTTGTCCGTCCCAGTTGAGGTTGATTTGTTTTTCGATGCCGCGCAAATCACC
>CAZPWB010000102.1:0-1794 GCA_964590425.1 uncultured Lishizhenia sp.
TAAGTTGCGTAAGATTTCCAACAGGTAGCCAATACCTTTTCCGTAAATCCCCCTAACAAGGTAGTGTACTGTAACCCCGCTAGTACATTCAATCAAATTTACCTGGGTTTTAAATTGGTGAGATAAATTCAAATTAATGAATAGTGTATTTTCAAAGTTAAAACTTGTGTATTTTCAAAATTGATACTGGTGTATTTTCAAAATTGAAACTAGTGCATTTTCAAAATTAGGTGTATATTTGAATGATTAATAGTCACTTATGAATAGAGCAAGAGAGATTAAAAAAGAAATGGATATTTACCTTAGTAAGTATCCAATTTTAGTATTAACAGGGCCCCGACAATCAGGGAAAACAACCTTTTTTAAAAATGAATTTTCAAACTATAAGTATGTAAATTTAGAAAACTTTGATCATCGAAATTATGCAATAACGGACCCTAACGGATTTTTAGCTGAGCATGGTGACTTTGTTATTTTTGATGAAGTGCAGCGCGTCCCTGAATTGTTTTCATACCTTCAAACAAAGGTCGATGAGGATAAAAAAATGGGGCAATATATTTTGTCTGGTTCTCAAAACTTTCATTTAATGAGAAATATATCACAGAGTTTATCCGGACGTGTGGCCTTGTTCAAATTATTACCTTTTGATCATCAAGAAATGGCGCATGCAGGATGGTTAAATGATGATTATGCTGTTAATCTTCAAAAAGGTTTCTATCCTGCCATTTATGATCGAGAAATTCCTACAAAAGCTTTTTATTCTAATTACATTCAAACTTATGTTGAACGAGATTTATCAGAGCTTATTCAAGTAAAAAACCTTAAACAATTTAGAAATTTTATTACACTTTGTGCTGCTAGAGTCGGACAACTTGTCAACTTAAATTCACTGGCCAACGAGTGTGGCATCGCCCAACCTACAGCAAAAGCATGGATCTCTGTATTAGAAACAAGTTATATACTCTACCAATTACAACCTTATCATACCAATCTAAATAAACGTGTTACAAAAAGTTCCAAGCTCTACTTTTACGACACTGGACTACTCTGTTTTTTACTCAAGATAAATGACGCTTCTAGCTTAAAAACAAGCCAATTCAAAGGTAATTTGTTCGAAAACTATGTCATTAATGAATATATGAAGCAAAATTACCATCAACATCTACTCCTTGATTTTTGGTTTTGGCGCGATACAGTTGGCCATGAGGTGGACCTCATTTGGCAAAGTACGGAAAAGTTAAATCTCGTAGAAATAAAAGCCAGCGAAACCATCGTTCCAACAATGTTCAAAGGCTTGACCTACTTTGAAAAATTGATTCCTGAATTATTGGAAACTAAAACCCTTGTTCATACAGGGCTTTTTGATCAAAACAGAAGTTTAGGTAAGGTCCTGAGTTGGAAAAACATTTTTAAGACATCCCGTAAATCATAGTAAACAGATGAACACCGATACCTTTTTAATTCGCAAAACCATTTCTTTTTTTTCTCTGCTGGTGCTTTTCGTCATCCTGCTGTCTTGTGCCAAAAAAGAACACCCGCCTGTGTCGTTTTACTACTGGAAACAGCGCTTTGCATTGACAAAAGAACAAAACACGAAACTCCAAGCTTGTGGCACCAAGCGTTTATATGTCAAGTTTTTTGATGTGGTTTTAGATGAAAACCGTTTGGCTAAACCGGTGTCAAAAATTGAATTTGAACAAAGGAGCAAAATGGAAATTGTGCCTTGTATTTTTGTTCAAAACGAAGTATTTAAAGCGACGCCAAACACCGCTCAATTAGCTGAAAAAATTGCGG
>CAZPWB010000102.1:1894-3074 GCA_964590425.1 uncultured Lishizhenia sp.
CTCATTTTTCGCTTGGGCAAACTCAGCGTTATTGCCAATGACCTCACCAAAGCTTCTCTGCATGCTTCTTCTTCGAGTCAGATCGCAAAAAACACTTTTCTGATGAAAAAAGACACGATTATCAATGAAACCAATTTTTGCAAGGGTGATATCGTCAGGCTTGAAACCTCCTCGACAAAAATACTTTATAAGTTGGCAAACCAACTAAGTCAAACAAATCTTAAATTTGAACAACTCATCTATTACCACCTTAGTCAAGCACATTTAAATGCCTACCATGCCCACTCTTTATCAGCGATCGGTCGCCTTATTCCTTAGTTTTGTAATGGCGTTTCAAGCGCTGGCCTGTGGTTGGACCAACTACATGGAATACGACATGTTATTTGACCGCGACCTCGTATTCGCACATGGCAAGCACAACACAAGTTTTAACGCGTGGTATTACAACCAAGAATTATACAATTCAGACAACCTCCGTTTTGAAAATGCAGATAGCTGGGTCACTTTTTTAGAGAATGCGTACCGACGCGAAGACATCATTTCGTTTATTTACAGAGGCGAAGCACAATATGAAGCGCAAGAAAAAGAATTGCTTCAACTACGTAAAACCAGGCTTAAAGCCCTACAAGCACCGCTCAAAGAAAGTCAATTTGTTGCTTGTATAGTTTTTGCATTGAAAGTGGAACAACTTCTGGAAAATTACCAACCTGACCCCTGGGACGACGAACCTATTCGAATCAAATTGAGCGACTTTACACCCCTGATCAATGAGGCCACAGCACAAATGAAGGCCAACCAGGACTCATTTATCAAAGAACGCTATACTTTTCAGTTGTTAAAGTTGTATCGCTATAGCAAGCAGTACAATCCCTTTGTATTAAATTTCAAAAAGTTTTTTGAAGCAAAAGAAACCATGCTGAGCTATTGGGCCATGGAACATTACGCGGGCATCCTATCCACACTCGGTAAAACCGCGCAAGCCAACTATTATTTCGCCAAAGTTTACGTCAATTGTCCCGCTAAAAGAAGAAGTTCATACCTGAGTATGAAACTCTCCGCTCCTTCCAATTTCGAGCAAACCTTAGCACTTTGCACAACCAACGAAGAACAAATGGCCTTGCATTACATTCACGCGATGCAAACCAAAGCCTTAGCACTTCAAGACTTAAAAGAAATCACC
>CAZPWB010000103.1:0-3042 GCA_964590425.1 uncultured Lishizhenia sp.
AAGGCTTTAATTATGCAAATTTAGCAGCTACTTCTTTGGCTGTTTTTGTCAAAACGGCCTCGATTTCGTCTGTGTATTTTCCTGCTTTAAGCGCAACAAGTGTATCTGCATGGTTGGCTTCAAGTACAGTAAGGTAATCTTTCTCGAATTCTTTGATTTTAGCTACCGGAACTGGTTGCATAAGACCTTTCACACCTGCGTAGATGATGGCAATTTGCTTTTCTACAGGATATGGGTCGCCTTCGCGTTGCTTCAAGATTTCTACGTTACGAGCTCCTTTGTCTAGGACAGCTTTAGTAGCTGCATCAAGATCAGAACCAAATTTTGCAAATGCTTCGAGTTCGCGGTATTGTGCTTGGTCAAGCTTCAAGGTACCGGCAACTTTCTTCATTGATTTAATTTGAGCAGAACCTCCTACACGCGATACAGAGATACCAACGTTGATAGCCGGACGGATACCAGAGTTGAATAAGTCTGACTCGAGGAAGATCTGTCCATCTGTAATGGAGATCACGTTAGTTGGGATATAAGCAGAGACGTCACCAGCTTGCGTTTCAATGATCGGAAGCGCTGTGAGGGAACCACCACCGCGAACTTTGTCTTTCAAAGATGCAGGTAGGTCGTTCATTTGCTTAGCGATGTTGTCGTCGGCGATTACTTTTGCAGCACGCTCGAGTAAACGAGAGTGAAGGTAGAATACATCACCTGGGTAAGCCTCGCGTCCTGGCGGACGACGTAATAATAGAGATACCTCGCGGTAAGCAACTGCTTGCTTAGAAAGGTCATCATAAACGATAAGTGCTGGCTTTCCTAAATCGCGGAAGTATTCTCCGACAGCTGCACCGGTCATTGGCGCGTAAAACTGCATTGGAGCTGGATCTGAAGCGTTAGCCGCAACTACAGTTGTGTAGGCCATTGCGCCAGCATCTTCTAATTTCTTCACAATACCTGCTACAGTTGAACCTTTTTGTCCGATAGCAACATAAATACAGTATACAGGCTCACCGCGATCGTAAAATTCGCGTTGGTTGATAATTGCATCGATAGCAACAGTGGTTTTACCAGTTTGGCGGTCACCGATGATAAGCTCACGTTGGCCACGACCAATTGGAATCATGGCATCAACAGCTTTGATACCCGTTTGAAGTGGTTCTGTTACTGGCTGACGGAAAATAACGCCAGGAGCCTTGCGCTCGATTGGCATTTCGAAGAGTTCGCCTTGGATTGGTCCTTTACCGTCGATTGGCTGTCCGAGTGTGTCTACAACACGACCCACCATACCATCACCAACTTTAACTGATGCAATTTTACCCAAACGACGTACGGTGTCACCTTCTTTTACGCTAGAAGAACGACCAAGCAATACTGCTCCGACGTTGTCTTCTTCGAGGTTAAGTGCAATTCCTTGCATGCCACCATCGAATTCAATGAGTTCGCCGTATTGAACGCCGTTCATGCCGTAAATGCGTGCAATACCATCTCCTACCTGAAGTACCGTTCCTACTTCTTGCAATTCAGCTTCTGAGCGGAAACCTGAGAGTTGTTCTCTCAATATTGCGGAAACTTCTGCTGGTTTAATATCTGCCATGTGTACTTATTTTTTTGTCTGTTGACGATTATACGAATTGTTGTTTTAAGCGCTGAAGTTGACTTGCAACTGAAGCATCTATTTGGTGGTCGCCCATGCGTACAATGAAACCACCAATTAAATCGGCGTCGATTTCTTCGGTAATTTCAGGAGTGCCGGTGATAGCAGCTGAAATTTTAGAAAGAATAGACTGTTTGGTGCTCTCTTCTAATTGTTGGGCACTGATAATTGTAATTGGCACAATTCCGCGCTGTGCTTTGAGCTGCGAAATGAATTGCTTTGCGATGTCAATCATGACGGTCTCGCGGCCGTTGTTGGTAACCAAGGATAGAAAATCAATGGTGGTTTGGTTGAAGTCAGGAAAGATTTGCTTGATAACGGCAATCTTTTTGTCGATGTTGATGAGTGGAGAATTCAAGAAAATTTGAAAATCATGCGCCTCATTAGACACTTTCAAGAGTTGAAGGATGTCTGCTTCGATGAGCTCCACTTTATTGTGCTCGGTAGCCAGCTCTAAAAGAGCCTTAGCATAACGAACAGCAGCTTTATTGGACTTCATGGATTAGTTCATTTTGATTTCGCCAGCAAGTTGCGTTGCAAGGGCTTTTTGTTTGTCGTCAGAACCGAGTTCGTGACGAACTACTTTTTCAGCAATTTCTAGAGAAAGACTTGCTACGTGGTTTTTGATTTCAGCCATGGCAGCAGCTTTTTCGCTGTTGATGTTTTGGCGAGCTGACTCTACAATTTTAGCAGCTTCGTCTTTTGCTTTTCCTTTAGCCTCTTCTACCATGTGGTTTGCAGCTTCTTTGGCCTCTTTTAAAATTTGATCGCGTTCTGCGCGAGCCGCTTTTAAAATTTGGTCGTTCTCCGCTTTGAGCGCTTGCATTTCTGCTTTTGTTTTTTCAGCGAGTTCGAGGGCTTCTGAGATATTTTGCTCGCGGGTATTGACCGCATTTAAAATTGGTTTCCAAGCAAATTTGGCCAACAAGAAAAGTAAAAGGCTAAATGTGATGCCTGTCCAAACAAGTAAACCAAAATCAGGTAATATCAAATCCATTTTTCTGTGTTTTTAAATTTTAAAAAAAGGAAACCGCAACCAACCGTTGCAGTTTCCTTTTGAGTTTAATTACGCTTTTGCTCCAAGAAGACCAACTACGACTCCAAACAATGCAACACCTTCGATAAGTGCCGCTGCAATGATCATCGCTGTTTGAATTTTACCAGCTGCTTCTGGGTTGCGCGCAATACCTTCTACTGCAGAACCACCGATACGACCAATTCCTAGACCTGCGCCTAAAACTGCTAATCCAGCTCCGATTGCTGCAATACTACCAAACATTCCTGTCATTGTATATAATTTAAAAGGTTACTAATTAATGGTGAGCCTCTTCAACAGCTGCCCCAATAAACAATGCAGAAAGCATTGCAAAGAGGAAGCCTTGTAAGAAAGCCAC
>CAZPWB010000104.1:0-3015 GCA_964590425.1 uncultured Lishizhenia sp.
AGCGCGAAGAGCGTCATGATGTATTGGTTCAAAAATGCGAAGAATTCGGTATTCCTGCAGAAGAACTTTGGTGGTATTTCGATACGCGCAAGTTTGGTACGGTTCCGCATGCAGGCTTTGGCTTAGGTTTTGAGCGCATGGTCATGTTCGTAACCGGGATGTCTAACATCCGCGATGTCATTCCTTTTCCGCGCACACCGCTCAATGCGGAGTTTTAGGCAATTTCTTATTCTATAAAAAAACCGTGAGCTTTAGCTCACGGTTTTCAATCTTTAGTAACTGATTACCTCTTATTTATTTAGGGTCAAGAACCCAAACTTCGTTATCTGAGTCAATTAACTCAAGTTTATCTTTTTCATAAGTCAAAACGGATAATACTTCAGATGATCCGTCAATTACAAATATAATTTTTTCACTACCTACAGTATATGTAAAGGGTGTAGTGTATGAACCTGAGCTCCAAGTTTCAGTAATTGTTCCATCACCGGTAAGTTTATCATCTTTGATAAACTTAAATGTAATACTCTCATCGACGTCTAACGGCACCCCGCCAAGCGTGACGACATTCCATTCTCCGTCGATTCTTCGGTTAATTTTGGCATCTTTTGAGCAAGAAAAGGTGATTGTGGCGATAAGCGCCAATAAAACAAATAGACTCTTTTTCATGTGATTAGATTTTATATTTATGTCAAATATATTGAATTATAATTTGAACTGTAAATTTTTTATACCGAAAGCGAGAATTAAAAATTAGCAAATTAGCATCTATTCTGTGCGTATCAGAATCAATTAATTAGACTTTTGATGTTGGCTTAGCGCATGCTTACCAGCAATGAAGCCGGTGGTCCAGGCGGCTTGAAAGTTATAGCCTCCGGTGATGCCATCGATGTCTAGGACTTCTCCTGCGAAAGAAATGTTGGGGTACTTCTTGCTTTTCATCGTCTGAAAATCAATTTCATTTAACGCTACACCTCCGGCCGTAACAAATTCTTCCTTGAAGGTGGTTTTACCCTGAACTTCAAAACGGTCGTTGAGTAAAGTATTGACCAGTTTATTGATGGCTTTTTTACCGATTTCTGCCCAACGCTGATCAGCAGAGATTTCTGCGCGCGCAAGTAAATGGTTCCAGAGGCGGTTGGTTAGCGGGGTAGGGTTCCAATTGCTGAGTTTCTTTGCGCCGTGGGCATTGATGGTATGTGTAAGATCTTTGCGCAAGTCGTCTTCCTTTTTTTGATCGAGCCAATTGACAAGAATGGCAAACTGGTAGTTTTTCTCGGCAAGTAAGCGCGCACCCCAAGCCGAAAGCAACAATACTGCTGGCCCACTCATGCCCCAGTGGGTAATCAATAGAGGGCCTTGGCCGCTTAATTTGGTTCCTTCGATTTTAACAGTCGCATTTGGCACCACCGTCCCCATTAACTCTGAGATGGGGTTTTTTGGCATATTGAAAGTGAATAGAGAGGGCAGAGGCTCGATAATTTCTAGTCCGAGCGCTGCCAACCAATCTAAACCGCTTCTTTTGGGTTGGCCTCCAGCACAAATCACGACATGATCAAAGAGTTGTAATTCGTCGTTGTTGTGTAAGGTAACCTTGTTATTGGAGACTTCAATTTTGGAAATGTATTGTTGAATTTTGAGGCTAATTCCGAGTTGCTTGCAGGTATTCATGAAGCAATCAATGACCACTTGTGAATCATTTGCAACGGGAAAAACACAGCCGTCGGGATATACTTTGAGGGCAACTCCTCTAGATTCAAACCATTCGAAAGTATCGGTGGCAGCAAATTGATGAAAGGCTTTGCGCAGTTGGGTGTTTCCCCTCGGATAAGCGTTCGAAAGCTCTTTGATGTCTGGGCAGTCGTGGGTGACGTTGCAGCGCCCACCGCCAGAAATCTTGACTTTGGCCAAAAACTTATTGCTTTTTTCTAGGATGCTCACCTCGGCATTTGGCCAATGTTGTTTGGCAGATATGGCTGCAAAAAAACCTGCTGCGCCTCCTCCAATGATGGCAATTTTTTGCTGGCTGTCCATTAGTAAATCTTGTTAATTTTCCAATTTCGCCCGTTAAATACAGCGCTTTCTTGTTCCTTTTTTCCTTTGAGGGCTTGGTAAAGTGGTGCTTCAGTGCTCAAGCAAAAATAGGTGGTTTGGTCTAATTGAATGGGCCCAAAAGGCACGCTACAGTAGTACCAATTTTGGTCAATTTCAAAAAGTGAGCCTACTAGAATTTGGTCGAGTTGCACGCTAGGATCTAATTTTTGCAATACCGATAATTGTTGTTGAACCAGCACAATTTGTTGGTCGAGTTTTCCAATTTCGATTTGCGCCATGGCAATACCGACTTCGTGTTTGTCGCCCGCGGAGCCCTTACCACTTTCGGTGCTATCGATACTTAATTGGCTTCGTCCGAGCTGTAGCGTAGATTTCCGACTTTCTAGTGCGTTAAATAATTGTTGGTGGAGCCTTGTTTTGAGCGACATATCTTGCAAAAATAGCCCGATTTGTCGTAAATTCGCGTCTTTACAAAGTTATCGTTCATGAAAGCAAAATATCCTGAGTACAAAGGATTAAATCTCCCTAATGTAGCTGCCACCGTTCTTGAAAAATGGCAAAAAGAATCCATTTTTCAGCAATCCGTGGCACAGCGCAACGGAGCTCCCTCTTTTGTCTTTTATGAAGGGCCGCCTTCTGCCAATGGTTTGCCCGGCATTCACCACGTCATGGGCCGAGCCATTAAAGATATCTTTTGTCGCTACCAAACGCTCAAAGGAAAGCAAGTTCACCGCAAAGCCGGATGGGACACCCACGGCTTGCCTGTAGAGCTCGGCGTAGAAAAAGAACTCGGCATTACCAAAGAAGACATCGGCACCAAAATCAGTGTAGATGCCTACAACGAAGCTTGTAAAGAGGCGGTTATGCGCTACACCGACATCTGGAACCAACTCACCGAAAAAATGGGTTATTGGGTCGATATGCAAGACCCCTACATTACCTACACCCCAAAATACATGGAGA
>CAZPWB010000105.1:0-2959 GCA_964590425.1 uncultured Lishizhenia sp.
TTGCCTGCCTTCATTGGCCAGGCACTCAGAGGCGAAGACCTCACCATTTTTGGCGATGGCTCACAAACGCGTTCGTTTTGCTACGTCGATGACCTCGTGCAGGGCATTGTGCGCCTCTTACACTCAGACCACGCCGAGCCAGTAAACATTGGCAACCCCGATGAAATTACCATAGCACAGTTTGCGGAAGAAATTATTGCACTTACCGGCACTGACCAAAAAGTTATTTACAAAGATTTGCCGGTCGATGACCCCAAGCAGCGCCAACCAGATATTACCAAAGCCCGCCAGCTATTAGGTTGGGAACCCAAAATTGACCGCGCCGAAGGTTTGAAGCGCACCTATGCTTATTTCAAAAGCCTAAGCCAAGGAGAATTGCGCCAAACCGAACACGCCCAGTTTGATCAATACATAAAAAAATGAGTAACTATTTTGCCCACCCTACTGCTGTGATCGACGCCCCTTGCCAAATTGGCGATGGCACCAAGATCTGGCATTTTTCGCATTTAATGCCGGGCTGTGTGCTCGGTGAAAATTGCAATATTGGGCAAAATGTGGTGATCTCACCAGAAGTGGTATTGGGCAAAAATGTCAAGGTGCAAAACAACGTGAGCATCTATACGGGTGTGAGCTGCGATGACGACGTCTTTTTAGGCCCCTCTTGTGTGTTTACCAATGTACTCAACCCCAGAAGTGCGGTAAACCGCCGAGATAGCTACCTCAAAACACACGTAGGACAAGGTGCCAGCATTGGCGCCAACGCCACCATTGTTTGCGGACACAACATTGGTGCCTTTGCCTTTATTGGCGCTGGTGCAGTAGTTACCAAAGAAATTCCGGCCTATGCCTTAGTGATAGGTAACCCCGCCAGACAATTAGGTTGGATGTCTGAGTTTGGGCAGCGCCTGAATTTTGATACCAATGGGCTAGCCACCTGCCCTGAAAGTGGCCAACGATATCAATTGAAAGAAAACCGAGTAGAAAGAATCTCATGAGTAAAATAAAATTTGCAGTAATTGGGGCAGGCCACATTGGCAAGCGCCACGCCGAAATGATCAGACGAGATGCCGAAGGCGAATTAGTTGCTTTGGTAGACCCACGTGGCAAAGAAGCCTGCGGCGCCCAGGAATTTGAGGTACCTTTCTTTAGTAGCATCGAAGAATTACTGGCAAGCGGCCTAGACTATGACGTGATCAATGTGTGCACCCCTAACGGTTTACACGCCGAGCAAGCCAAAAAAGCACTCGAGGCGGGCAAGCATGTGGTTTGTGAAAAACCAATGGGCCTCAGCAAAGAAAGCTGTGAGCAAGTGATTTATACCGCCTTGCAAGCCAACAAGCAAGTTTTTTGCGTCATGCAAAACCGCTACTCGCCACCAAGTGTCTGGATCAAAGATATCATTGAGCGCAAAGTGTTGGGCGATATTTATATGGTGCAACTCAATTGCTACTGGAACCGCGATGAGCGTTACTACAAAGCAGGCGGCTGGAAAGGTACCAAAGACCTCGACGGCGGTACGCTCTTTACACAGTTTAGCCATTTCATTGACATCATGTATTGGCTCTTCGGAGATATCAGCAATATTCAGGGCAAGTTTGCCGACTTCAACCACAAAGACTACACCGACTTCGAAGACTCTGGCTTTGTAAGCTTTGACTTCTTGAATGGCGGCATGGGTTCTTTGAACTACTCGACATCTGTTGCCAATCAAAACTTAGAATCTAGCATGACCATTATTGGGCAAAATGGCTCGGTAAAAATCGGCGGCCAATATATGAATGAGGTAGAGGTTTGTAACATTACTGGCTATGAAATGCCAGAACTAGCACCAACCAACCCTGGCAATGACTACGGCCCCTACAAAGGTTCAGCAGCCAACCATAATTATGTCATTACTAATGTCATCGACACCCTCAATGGCCGCACTGCCCCAACCACCAACGCCCTCGAAGGACTCAAGGTGGTAGATATCATTGAGCGCATTTATGCCGTTCGCGACGCTCAATTTTCAAATTAATAATACCTCAGCAGACCATGATCTACCAAGAGCTCATTGATCAGAACAACAAACTTGCCGTCATTGGCTTGGGCTATGTAGGCCTACCTATTGCGCTCGAGTTTGCTAAAAAAATTGAAGTCATTGGTTTTGATATCAATGCAGCGCGCATTGCCCAAATGCAGCAAGGCCAAGACCCTAGCCGCGAACTCGAGAGCAGCGCTTTTGAAGGCTGCAACATCACTTTCACCAATGAGCTCGAAGTTTTAAAGCAGGCGCAATTTTATATTGTGGCAGTGCCTACACCCATTGACAGCAGCAACCTCCCCGACCTCAAACCCTTGTTGGCAGCCAGCCGTACCGTTGGGCAAGTGCTCAAAAAAGGAGACTACGTGGTGTTTGAATCTACGGTTTACCCGGGCTGCACCGAAGAAGATTGCATTCCTATATTAGAAAAAGTTTCGGGGCTCAAGTTTCAAGAAGATTTCAAGGTAGGTTATTCGCCAGAGCGCATCAACCCCGGAGACAAACAACACACGCTGCAAAACGTCATTAAAATAGTGTCGGGCTCTTGCCCTGAATCTTTAGAGCAAATTGCCAAAGTGTACGAATTGGTTGTGGAGGCAGGTGTGCACCGTGCGCCTTCTATTAAAGTAGCAGAAGCCGCCAAAATTGTAGAAAACACGCAGCGCGATGTCAATATTTCTTTGGTGAATGAGCTGTCTATTATTTTTAATAAACTGGGCATCAATACTTTTGATGTATTAGAAGCCGCAGGCACCAAATGGAATTTCTTGCATTTTTACCCTGGCTTAGTGGGTGGCCACTGCATTGGCGTAGACCCTTATTATTTGGTACACAAAGCCATGCAAGTGGGGTACCACAGCAAAGTCATCAATTCAGGGCGCTATGTCAATGACTCCATGGGCTTTTATATTGGCAAGCAAACCGCCAAAAAGATCA
>CAZPWB010000106.1:0-2807 GCA_964590425.1 uncultured Lishizhenia sp.
TCATAGTATGAAAATAATTTATAGATCTACTTCTAAATAAATTTTATTTTTTATTAATGTCAAGTTGACACAATGAAAAAGTTTTCACCACTTGAATTGCAAGACTTGTTCATTCTTCGTAATGTGCATTTTTTGCTGACCTTTTAAATAGAGCACTTGATTTGCAGCATCGAACGTGAATTTTTCCTTTTTTCCATTAACTTTCACTTTTTTCGGGGCTTGATCCATATGAAAGGCCCATTCAAACTGAAAAAACGGCAAAACTGCATAATCCTGGATAGTGGGGCTTAAGGTTACTGTATATTGGTTTGCTTTTGAAATTGCCTCGCATCTGAGCATTTTTGCAGCGCCTTTGAGTATAGCATTTTTGGTACTTCCGTCGTCTTCGTACCAAAGAAAAACACTTGTATCGGCAGCTTCAGGTCGGGCTAAATAACAATGTAGGGTTACCAATGTATCTGTGTATTGCGCTGTAGATGAAATTGTATTTATTCTCGGAATAAAAGCCCCGGATTTTGCAAAAACAGGAATGTACTGAAGTGTTTTAGATGTCGTCACTAGCTGATTGGCATCAGGATACACCAACTTGCCTGTGTGAAAATCAAACCAATTGACCTTTGTTGGCAATTTTGAAGTATAAACGTTGTCAGTAGAACTTTTCATTGAGTCCGTGATGGCATGAACCAGCAAAGACGGCCCCCACATGTAAGAATTAGCCTCAGTAAACGACCAAGTTTCTTCAGGAAATTCCATGAAAATTGGGCGCATAAGCGGGTGACCCGAAGAGCTATTGACAAAAGCTAGGCTGTAGTTGTACGGTAAAAGCTGGTATCTCAATTCGATTGCCGCTTTCGCTAAGGCCTTGGTTTTAGCATCTTTGAAGATGGCTTCACTGGCGACATCTTCTTGAGCATGTGGTCTAAAAATGGGCTGAAAAACGCCGTATTGTAACCAACGGACATAAAGTTCTGGATCATTGTTGGCGCCTGCAAAACCACCGAGGTCCGAATGCATATATGCTATACCTTGCAAGCCCATTTGCATCGTTATTTCCATTTGCGGCTTGAGGCCACCCCAAGTTCGATTGACATCTCCTGACCAAGGAATCATGCCATAACGTTGTGAACCCGAATAGCCAGCACGCATCAATATGAAAGGTCTTTCTGTAGGGAATTCTTTTTCGAAGCCAGAATAAAGAAGTTTTGCCCAGTCGTGGCCATAAACATTATGTACTTCATCTGCCCATTTATCGCCGTGCTTTAGTTTAGCAGGGTGCACTTCTGGTTCACCGAGGTCACCCCAAAAACCAGCTACGCCCATGGTATGAAGGTTCTTGTAGATTTCCCAAAACCAAGCTCGAGCTTCAGGCTTGTAAATATCTATGAGCCCTGTATTGCCAAAATAAAAATCGTAGCGATACGGATTGCCTAATGAATCAGTTCCAAGTAAATTTTTGCTCGAAGCCTCTTGCCATTTTTTAGATGTGGTTAATACAAATGGCTCGGTAATCAGTACCGTTTTGACATTTTGCTTTTTGAAATCGGCAATCATCATTTCCGGATGAGGGAATGAATCGCGGTAAAATTCAAAGTTGCCTAGTGTGCCTTGTATTTCTTTTCCGAACCAATACAAATCAAAAATGATCGCATCTAAGGGGATTTGCTCCTTTCGAAAACCTTCTACCACTTTCCGAGCCTCGGCTTCAGAATGGTAACCAAATCGACTCGCGAAATTACCGAGTGTCCAACGGGCTGGCAAGGGCTGATGACCAGTCAAATAGGTCATGTTCTCTGTCAAATTACGCCAATCGTCTGCAGCAATAACTTGATAACGAATAGGACCACCAATAACTTCATATGTCAGTTTGTTGTCTTTTTTTGAATCGAGGTCGAGGTAACCAATTTGCGGATTGTCAAAGTGAATGGCATAACACTGATCAGAAATCACAATGGGCATCGTGAAGTTCATGAGTTCAGAATGTGTTTCGTAACCGTAATGCGCGCGATTATACAATTGTAATCGATAACCCCTGCGATTCATGCCCAAAGAACGCGCGCCTCCACCCATGAGTTGTTCAGTTGCGGTTAGATTGAATTGAATTTGAGGTGTTTCCTTGAGTTGAAACCCGTTGGCTTCCGAACTCAACAATTTGCCTTTATACCAATATGAAATTTGAAAAGGCGCTTCTTGGACGCGAACATGAATAGAAGTTTCTGCTAAAGAAACATCATAATATTTGCCTTCCTTGGTCACATTCTCTCGAATTTTAACACTGCGCTTAAACTTAGATTGCGAAGGAACAACCGCATGAGATGCTTCCTGAACAACAGCAGATCCTGAAGGTATGAACGAGGTTTCGACGATTTGAATCCTGTTATCAAAGAAACTTATTTGATAGTGCCCATCATTTACATTCACAACTACAACATCGCTTGTAACTCCTTTTTCAATTGAGATGAATTGACGATTGGGATTCTGAGCAAATGCTAAAAAACTGACTACTATTCCAAGAAGAGCGCTTGAATACTTGAACATACTTAATGACTTAATTTAATGATGTATGAAGTCTTGGCAGGGATTTTTCCGGAAGGTTGTTCAAAATCAAAGCTCTGGTTGGTAAGGACATCGAGCCCTTTTTCGTACCCATAGAGACCCTCTACAAAGCGAGACCATGTAAGCGTTTCTTCTTTATTTGAATTGTTGATGATCACCATAATTACCTCAGCTTCTTTTCCTAATGCTTTAACCGGTTCTAAATAACGGAAATACACATACACGTTATTCTGAGGTACGTACTGTAAAAATTT
>CAZPWB010000107.1:0-2717 GCA_964590425.1 uncultured Lishizhenia sp.
TTGGTCTTTTTTGGCCTTTGGACAGTCAGACTTTGATGTGCTCCACTATGATTTAAATATCATTCTCAGTAAAGATTCCAAACAAATTCAACTTACAGAAGCCCTGCAAATTCGGCTCTTAGCGCCTACTAGCCAATTGAAATTAGATCTCATGGCTCCTCATCAGCAAAGGCCAGGCATGAAGGTGAGTAGTGTTACCGCTCCATATCAAAATGTCAAATGGAAGCAAACTGAGGAGCAACTTTTGATTGATCTGCCTGCGCAATTGCAAAATGGAGACATCCAACTCTTCATTCAAATGAGTGGTGAGCCCAGCGATGGCCTGATCATGACCGACAATAAATTTGGCGACCCTACTTACTTTGCCGATAACTGGCCCAATCGCGCCCACTATTGGTATGCTTGCCACGACCACCCTTCAGACAAAGCAACTTATCAATTTGTTGTGCAAGCACCAAAAGAATTTACGGTGGTGGCCAACGGTAGCTTATTGTCTAAACAACCAAAAGAAAATGGCGCTGCATTCGTCTGGACCTACCATATAGAGGAGCCCATTGCCACAAAAGTAGCTGTAATTGGTGTGGCAGCTTTTGTAAGTAAAGAAATTACGGTGCTCGACGGCATTCCGATCAGTGCATCCGTTTACCCGCAAGATAGCGCAAAGGCCTTGGCTACATTTTTTGAGGTGGCCCCAAAAGTGACCGATTTTTACATCCAACTTTTTGGCAGTTATGCCTACCATGGGCTCACTAACGTGCAGTCTACCACCAGATATGGCGGCATGGAAAACGCAGGTTGTATTTTCTACGATGAAAATTCTTTGAATGCAGATTTGCGCAGCGCACATTTGGTAGCGCACGAAATTGCACATCAATGGTTTGGCAATGCGGTCACGGAGTCGGACTGGTCACATCTTTGGCTGAGCGAAGGTTTCGCCACTTACCTCACCAATATTTACATTGCGCATTCCGAAGGCAGTGTCGCTTTCTTGGCTCAAATGGCTCAAGACCGCAAGCGGGTAGTGCGCTTTGGTCTTGATTTCAAAAAACCACTCGTAGATACGCTCACCACCGACCTCAATTTGCTGCTCAATGCCAATGCCTATCAGAAAGGTAGCTGGGTTTTGCACATGTTGCGCCAAGAAATGGGCGACTCCGCTTTTTTTGCAGGGATGAGCTCCTATTACCAATTCTATAAACACCGCAATGCGAGTTCAACAGATTTCTGTAACAGCATGATGGCGCAAGTAGATGGTCTAGAAGTGAAGGCAGACCTAAATGAGTTCTTTCAACAATGGCTCTACCAAGTTGGGCATCCGAAGTTGAAAATCAACGACGACAACAAGCAATTTCTGCTCATCACTCAGGCGCAACAACAACTTTTCACTTTTCCCTTGCAAATTGATTTTGTAGCTGCGGACGGAACCAAAGAAAGGGTAGCTGTAGCGTTTACGCAAAGAGAAATGAAAATAGCAGTTCCGGCCGCTATGAAAGGTCAAAAATGGACTTATATAATTGATCCGGGCGTTAAGTTGTTATTTGAGGAGGTGGAGTAGTTATCTTCATATAGAACATATTCTATTTTTTTTTTCTAGAAGTTATTTTTTATTCGAATTCAATACTTTTGTACTTCTTTAAGTTCAATGTTAATTATGTAGATATGAAAAATTCACTTATACTTCTTTTTGTTTTTATCTCAACCTTTACTAGTGCTCAACTCACAAATGGACTTATTGGGATGTTTCCATTTGATCAAAACTACAATGATTTAGGTCCTAGTTCCATTGTTTTAGATCCTATCGGGACAACTTTTACTTCTGACCGAAGCGGTGTGCAAGGAAACGGACTCTCATTAGGTGCACAGCAATACATTGATATCAATAGCACTGCGCTCAAAATCGACTTACCCGTTACCATTTCTGTTTGGGTAAATGTACAGTCATTTACTTCTTTTAACATGATTTTTATTTCGGATAATGTTTATAATAACTATTATGGTTACTGGTTAAATATTGCCGCTAACACTGGGCAGGTTGGAGTTCATGTAGCCGGTGGGCTCGGTGGTGCAAATTCATCAAACAGACGATCCTTTCTCACTACCAATGGCTTGTCTTTAAATACTTGGCATCATATAGTTGCAGTCATTAATGGGGCTCAAGACATGAAGATATATTTTGATTGTGAACAACAGGCAGGAAGTTATTCCGGAACAGGCTCGCTTAATATGTCTTATTCCAATGCGAATTCCTGCATCGGCGGCTATATTGGAAATTCAACTAACACAAGCGGAGCTTTTTTAATGGGAAAGATGGATCAACTAGTTTTTTGGGATCGAGCACTCACCTCAAATGAAGTACTTGAATTGTGTCAAAAAAACAACGATTTAGGAACCGCCGAGCTTGACCTCAATTCAGCTATTTCGATCTATCCCAATCCGTTTAAAGATGAACTCATAATCTCTACAAAAATTGAGGAGGTACATTCATATGAACTTCTAGATATCAACGGAAAAGTATTGCTTTCAGGTAAGCTAAATGGTCAAATAAATCAAGTACTCGACTTAGAGAAATTAGCGCCAGGAACGTATCTCTTTCAAACTAAATTTGGTCAGCACACCAATATTCAACGCATAGTCAAGCAGTAGGTGTTATAAAAAATCCGCGTCATCAAAAGCTTTAATACTATCGGCCACCATCGACTGGATCACTAAGATTTCAT
>CAZPWB010000108.1:0-2579 GCA_964590425.1 uncultured Lishizhenia sp.
ATTGGGCAATTTGGAATGCTATGAGCGACTTACTGATACGATAGGATTTCCGATGGAGATTATAAAGGATAAATTGATAGGTTCGCATTAAATTACTAGCTATTATACATTACAGATAGTCATCAAATGAAAGTCTTCATCACCCTCATGTTTGCGTCTATTGTTGTTTCTTGTGTTCAGGAACAAAAATCGGACGAACCCAAAATGCGCAAGTTTTCACTCCCGGTGATCAATCCTCATCACCACGACGAAATTGGTTTTCAATGCGGTGAAGGTGGTGGAAGTACAGCATTGGTTAACAAGTTTTCCAAATTGATCCGAGAGAAAAACTATAAGCAAATAAGAGCTGGTCTGTACAGCTCAAAACCTGGCACGTGTTATTTAGCGACCTTTTCCTGCGAAAAATTGGCTGAAGCAGGACTGATCCAATTGAATAAAAATGAAAGGAATCAAATAGAAGAAAATAAAACGAATACGGAGTCTATTTTTGTTTGTTCAGGCTGTACGGATTCTGGAGATTTTACAGTGAAGCAGCTGCTGACCGACACTTCTCATTTTATGAAAATAGAAGCCGGATGGTGGTTTGATGAGGTGCTATTTCATTCCAAAGATAAAATTGAATGACTCAAGTATATTAAAATAGAAAATCTTCACAAAATTTCAAATCACTCACTCATTTTAAGCTTAGAACCCTGATTTACTTCTTGACGCACAATTTTTGGTGCACCATTGATGGCAACTGTGTTTTTGCCAGAAATTTCGACATCTAGTTGAGAAGTAACGGTGGTCTCTAACTTTTTATTGTTACCGCTTACGCTCAACACCAAATCCTGCGAAATCAGTGCTTCTGCCTCAATGGCTGTCTCTCCACTTACCTCTAAAGTTGTATGCGTTGAGGTTCCTGTAAAATTGACTTTACAGAATCCGTTTACATCAATCCAACTTCGCTCAAAATCACAATTCACTTCAAGATTACAGAAACCGTTACTTTCAAATTCTATGTTTTTGCACGCTAAATTCAATTTGCCTTTGGTTTCACCATTCATTTCAATTTCGAGATCCTTTACGTTTAATTCGATATTGAGATTGGTAAAGCCGTTGATTTCTAAATCCAATTCTTCAGCATTGTAAACAGTGTTGGTGACCATTTCGCAAAAGCCGTTTAAATTGATTTTTTCTAAATCTGAAACTGTAATGATCAAATCGCTTGCTTTGTTCTCTGTCCCGCTATTCAAAAACAAGACGCCGTTTTTAATGGAGTATTCCATTTGAGGCTCATATTCCATGGTTGGAATCGTATTTTGTATCGAACAACTCGTTCCTTTTACCAAGGTAAAATGGACAAATCCATTGGCATTAATGCGCGTAAATTGAAGGTCGGCATCTGGATTTGAAACGAGCGTTGAATTACTCTTTAGTGCAGGTGTTATTAAATCATTTTGCTTTGCGTTGGAGACCAAATTAGGTTGCAAAAGCAGCATTTTATCCAGCTGATTTGCGACGGTCTTTTTGATGACCGGACCAACTATTTTTTCATCCAAATTGGAGGGGAGAGTTGCTGCATTTTGACTGATTTTTGCCGTCTCTTTTCGGGTAGGTTGCGTTGGTTGAGAAGGAGTTGTATTGAAAACTAAAAGTGCTAAAGATGTAGCAATAGAAATTGAAGAAATACTTGTTAACATAAGCCATGTTTTTTTAGTGAATAACCATTTGATAGTGGCAAATAATCCCACGACAGCAATTCCACCTTTCAACCAAGAATCAACAGCGGAGATAGAAACGGAAAGGGGTTCTTCCCGTTTTT
Source organism: uncultured Lishizhenia sp. (assembly GCA_964590425.1). Taxonomy (GTDB): domain Bacteria; phylum Bacteroidota; class Bacteroidia; order Flavobacteriales_D; family Crocinitomicaceae; genus UBA952. Next base: position 1,805 of record CAZPWB010000108.1, read on the forward strand.
CTTTCAGTAATGCATCTAGATCTAATTCTCTCATTGTGCAATTGTATTTGTCGTTTTTTCTGATAAAACTACTTTGAGCATTTTCCTGCCTCTTGACAAGCGTTGTTTCACAGCATCAACCGTGCATTCTTGAATTTCAGCCGTTTCTTTTAAAGAAAACCCGGCTATTTCAAAAAGAATAATGCACGTCCGATACTCAGAAGTCAGCCTATTGAGCGCTGCATAAAGTTCATCATGTTGGAATTTTTTGTCGATAGAAAAGGATTGATCTTGTGTGTTTTCAACGCCTTTCATATCGGAGAATGATACAGGTTTGTTCTTCCTTCTAAAATTGGCATGGACTTTATTCGCGATCCCAAATAGAAATGCCAAAAAAGCTGCTCTGTGGGTCAAGGAATCAAATTGCTCAAAAGCAATTACTAAAGTGTCATGCATTAAGTCGTTAAAATCACAAACACCAAAAGACCGCGCCTTACAAAATCTTTCGAAACTCCCGTGCACAGGCTCGTAAAGTTCCATAAAGCGTTTCTTTTTTGTCATTCTATCCGTCAATTATTTGCCTCCTGATAAAGTAAGTGTCAATGGAGCTTAAAAGGTGACAAGAAAAGAATTAATATTGAAATGTAAAAGACCATCTACAATATGAAACCCCGTCGAAAAATAACGCTTATCGTTTTACTGGGAATGTTCGCAGTTTTCATGGTTGCAATTTCAATCTTTCGTGGTGTTCAAAGTGTTGGTTGGAGTCCGCCGGACACATCCTTAAAGCTAGATG
>CAZPWB010000109.1:0-2415 GCA_964590425.1 uncultured Lishizhenia sp.
ATTAAAATATCTCAACTTCCATTTATTAATTCAATTTACAAATTTATAATCAAATTATTATATGAATAGAAGTTAAAACCGATTAAAATAAAATAACTTGGAGTCGAGGGTTAAAGAACTCTCTGTCCAAAAACAGAAGATTATCTTTCGACAAATTGTCAATTAAGGAATCTTTATATAGACCATTTACAAGAACTAATCTGTACCTAGACAATGACCTGGTTGAATATCCAGGATTGATTCAAAAATTATTTTTTAAAGATAATTTTGTGATTTGTTGTACTGGACTTGCATCAACAAAAGATTTTAGTGTTTTAATCTCAAATAAAATACCAGACTTCCAAGTTGTTGATAAAGACCAATGTTTCCCTCTTTATTACTTCGAAGAAAATAACAAGACTCAAAAAAGTATGTTCGATGAGAGTTGAGATATGGATTATATAAGAAGAGACGGGGTAAGTGATTTTATATTGGAACGGGCACGGAAACAATATGATGCAAAGAACATCACCAAAGAAGATATCTTTTTCTACGTGTATGGGTTTCTTCATTCACCTGAATATAGGGAGACCTTCTCCAATGATTTAAAAAAGATGTTACCAAGAATACCTTTGGTAGATGATGTAAGGGATTTTTGGTCGTTTAGTAAATCAGGAAGAGAACTTGCGGAACTACATCTAAACTATGAACAAGTTCCAAGATATGAAGGAGTAAATGTCATAGGTGAGGATACAGGTTTCTTCAAGGTGGAAAAGATGAGATTCCCCAAGAAAGACCAAAAAGACACCATCATTTATAATAGTAAAATATCTATTCAAAACATCCCTTCTGAGGCGTATGAATACGTTGTTAATGGAAAGTCGGCAATTGAGTGGGTCATGGAGAGATATCAAATCACTACTCATAAGGAGAGTCAGATTACAAATGACCCGAATGACTGGTCTGAGGAAGTTGGAAATCCGAGATACATCCTTGATTTGATTTTGTCTGTAATAAATGTTAGTGTTCAAACTGTCGAAATAGTGAAGAATCTACCCAAATTGAAATTTGATTAATTATGCAAGCAACCAAACTTTCCTTTTCGGAAATAATAAAAATTGAGGGTAATGTTGAACACTATCATATCCCCAAATATCAACGTGAATACGTATGGTCTAAGACCGAATGGGAAACTCTCATCAATGACATCAATGAGAATGACCCTGATTATTTCATAGGTTCAATCATTGTTGTTTCGAATCATGATGACCGTCCCGGTGCGGAGAAAATCTATCAAGTAGTTGATGGTCAACAACGATTAACTACTTTGACCATATTACTCTGTGCGGTATACAAAAGACTGAATGATTTAAAGACTCAATCTACTGAACTCAGTGAGTTTGAATTAGAAGATTTGAACATCAAACTAAACAGTGTTCGAAAAAAACTCATACACAAGAAGAGAAAAACCTATGATAATGAACTTGGTTCATTTATGGAAGGTGATGTTCAATGTTTCCTCAGGGTTCAACCATCTGTCCAGAATAAAAACCTAGATGACTACAAGTATATTTTCAAAGAATGTAATCTGATTACTTCGAAAGTTGAGGTTCCAAAGAATTTCGGGAATAGAAGATTTTCAAAGGCGTTTCAGTATTTCTTATCGGAAACACCTGTTGAGTTGGATGAATTATATTCCTTCTTAGATAAAATTAATCGACTAGTATTCATTCACATTGCGGTAGGGAACCAATCAGACGCCTTCGTATTGTTTGAAACCCTAAATAATCGAGGGATTCCACTTACCCCAATTGATATTGTCAAAAATTCAATTCTAGCGGAACTTGAACGTCAAAAGGGGGTAAACTTAGATGAATCATTCAACCGTTGGCAAGAACTAATCGAGTTAATTCCTGAGTTTGACTTACAATTGAGATTCCTACGTCAATTCTACAATGCGTACAAAATTGACCCAAAGATTAAACACGAAAAGGTAACCAAGGCAACTAAGTCAAACATCCTTCTAGCGTACGAGAAACTAATCAAATCAGACGTTCAATTCATCTTTGATGAGATTTTAGATAAAGCTGAACATTATTCAAAAGTGACTGGGATTACTCCTTCAACTGATTCTGAGTTTAATAGGTTGATATCGGAATTGAACCATGTTGGAGCTGCTTCATCCCATTCCCTACTTATGTTTTTACGGAGTAGGTCTTCTCATTTAGAAAACACCAGTACCCTAAATGAAGTTGTTGAATTCCTCATTAGATATTACCTACGAAGAAATGTAACGGATTACCCAAACACACGTGATTTGGATACCATCAATATTGAAATTATTGAGAAAGTACATCAGAAAATTCAGGACGGACATAAAGTGACTTCATCTGATATTGTTGGTTGGCACTTGTCAAGTGTACGTGGAACTCCATC
>CAZPWB010000110.1:0-2398 GCA_964590425.1 uncultured Lishizhenia sp.
GGTTTGGCCAGGTTGTACTCGATGAATTTCATCTCCACAAAACCGTTGTGGGACACGATCGGGAAGGCCGACTCGAATGCCGCTTGCAGGCCTTCGTGTGTGCGTTTGGATGAAACAACGCCTGCCTGCAAGAAGGACGTGTACGCGTCTTTTTGCATTTGCAGCAGGTAAGGAACTTCGAGCACGCTTTCGCGGCTGCCGAAACTTTTGCGGATTCGCTTGCGTTCGGTGTATGAATAGGCCATGAGATCTCCGGGCTTGATCTTTCAGAACTGTGTGTTGAACACGCTTGAGGCGTGGTCAACGGACTTGGCGGCTGGCCTCTACCAGCGTTGGCGGACGATTGCGCATTGCACGCAACCCGAACCAAGGGTCTTCTGCAGTCGGGTCAGAAGACACTGAAAAACAGCGTGTGCAAGGCTGTTTTTCGGTGTGCTCTTCAAGCACCAAAGGCTGGAGGCCCTTTCGGACACTCCAGCCTTGGAACACCGCCGAATTACTTGAGTTCGGCCTTGGCGCCAGCTTCTTCCAGCTTCTTCTTGGCGGCTTCGGCGTCTGCCTTGGGCAGCGCTTCCTTGACCACCTTCGGTGCGCCGTCCACCAGGTCTTTGGCTTCTTTCAAGCCCAGACCGGTGATTTCGCGCACGGCCTTGATGACCGACACCTTGTTGGCGCCGGCTTCGAGCAGAACGACGTTGAAGTCGGTCTTCTCTTCAGCAGCGGCTGCACCACCGCCGCCGCCGGCAGCAGCAGGCGCGGCCATGGCGGCAGCGCTCACACCAAATTTCTCTTCGATGGCTTTCACCAGGTCGTTGAGTTCCATGACCGTCATGCTGTCCAGCGCGGTCAAAAATGCGTCTTTATCGAATGCCATTTTGATTTCCTAACAATTGGTTAAAACACGAACGCTGGCCTCAAGCGGCAACAGCTTCGCCTTCGCCTTTTTTGGCCGCCAGTGCACCCAACACCACAGCGGTGCGGGACATTGGCGACATCAGCAAGCCACACAACTGGGCCAACAAAACTTCTTTCGAAGGAATGCTTGCCAGCTGTTTAACGCCGTTGACGTCCAGGGCTTTGCCTGCAAATGCACCTGCGCGAATGACCAACTTGTCGTTGGTTTTCGCGAACTCGGCCACCACTTTCGCGGCGGCGACTGCATCTTCAGAGAAGCCATAGATCAGCGGACCGGTCATCTGGTCGGCGACAACTTCAAACTGCGTACCGGTCACAGCACGGCGAGCCAGGGTGTTTTTCAACACGCTCAGCGAAACGCCCAGGCTGCGAGCTTTGACGCGCAGGTTTGTCATGTCAGCGACCGTGATGCCACGGTATTCCGCCATCACCAGCGTTTGAGCTTTAGCGGCGAGGTCGGTCACTTCGGTGATGACCGCTTCTTTCTCACTGCGATTCAGACTCAAGGTCTACTCCTTTATATGTGTTGTTCGGGTTACCCCTAGAACACGCCTATTTGCAGCGACCAACTGTTTTGGATCTTCATCCATCTGCAGCGGGATCGCCATCTGCGTTGGCCCAAAACTTCAGGCAAGCCTGCGGTTTTGTTGATTAAGCACACAGGGTGTGCACCAACGGTCTTGGATGGCCCGCCGATCTTTGACAAGATCAACGGCCCACCACATTGAAGCCCTCTGGTGAGTGCCTCAAATCTTTGCCATCACGCCGAGATGGATTGCGTGTCGACGCGAACGCCCACACCCATGGTCGACGAGACAGCCACTTTGCGCAGGTACACGCCTTTGCTGGTCGCAGGCTTGGCTTTCACCAAGGCTTCCACCAGCGCAGCCAAGTTGCCTTGCAACTTGTCGGTGTCGAACGAGCGACGACCGATGGTGCCGTGCACGATACCGGCTTTGTCAACGCGGAACTGGACTTGACCGGCCTTGGCGTTTTTGACGGCAGTGGCCACATCAGGGGTCACGGTGCCGACTTTGGGGTTGGGCATCAGGCCACGTGGGCCCAGGATCTGACCCAAAGTACCCACCACACGCATCGCGTCAGGGGCAGCGATCACCACGTCGAAAGGCATGTCGCCAGCTTTCACGCGGGCAGCCAGATCGTCCATGCCGACCACGTCAGCGCCAGCGGCCTTCGCTTCTTCAGCCTTGGCGCCTTGTGCGAACACCGCCACGCGGGCAGTTTTACCGGTGCCGTTGGGCAACACCACGGCGCCACGAACCACTTGGTCGGACTTCTTGGCGTCGATGCCCAGCTGCACAGCCACATCGATGGACTCATCGAATTTGGCAGTGGCGCACTCTTTGACGATGGTCAAGGCATCGGCCAATGGGTACAGCTTGAGGCTGTCCACTTTGCCAACGAGGGCTTTTTGTTTTTTGGTGAGCTTGGACATTTACACGCCCTCCACATTCACGCCCAT
>CAZPWB010000111.1:0-2158 GCA_964590425.1 uncultured Lishizhenia sp.
ATAACTCCAAAAATCCATATTTATTGCGTTTTACTGCGTTTTTGAACAAGCGATATCAGCTCCTTGATGTCGATGAATTTGAGGGCAAAAAGCAAGAGTATAGTAGCTAAAACATCAATGAACAGGATCCAGTTACCATACACATACCCTATCGGAGTCCAATCAACAACAACAAACCAAAACAACAAGACAACAATGAGCAACGGATATCTATAAAAATGGCGATCAACCAGTGGCAATTTAAACAAGCGTTTACAGTAAATTGCTTGGGCCAGTGCAACAAGAATTTGAGTAAGACCAGCTACTCCTGCTGCAATAACTGCTCCGCCATTGAGCACTTTGGGAATTAAAATCAAATTCACACTAATATTCACCAATAAACCAACAAATGAAATGGTATTCAACACCTTTAATGATCCATTAGCCGTGAGCAAGGAGCCATAAATAAGGTTTGACGCCATTCCAAAAAAGGCGATGCTCAATAAAAACAGTATGTTATTGCTTTCAACGGAGGTGTGGTCATAGATTTGATCCATTAAAATCCCACCTCTCATCAAACTGAAAACCATAAATGCCAAACTCGACCCCAAGAGTAGTTTGCTGGCTTGGCTTACCAAAGTGCCAATTGCTTGCGTATTGTCTTTGAGCATTTTGGCAAACATTGGAAAAAGTAAGCCGGCAAAAACCATTGCAAACATGTATAAGGCATCAATTAAACGATATGCTTGTGCATAATAAGCAGCTTCTTGCGTGCCATTATCTACAGAAAAGTGCAGTAGCAAAAGCGCATCTATGCGGGTATAAAGCGTCATGAGCACGATGAGTAGCGCAAAAGGAAATGACTTTTGAATGACAGGAAAAATGGCTTTCGGTCGCGGCCATTCCAATTGGGGTTTGAGTAGATATAATGCCAAACCTCCAGCAAAAAGAAAACTCATCGCGTAACATCCGAATTGAAACATACTATAGGTTTCAATATCGATGAGTTTAAATCCGTCCGGATAAAAGTAAATCATGTAGCCCATTGATAAGATGAGCAAAAGGCGATCGAGTATACTTAAAAAGGCATCTAAGCGAAAGCGTTGTAGACCGGCAAAGTAGCTCCGAAAAAAGGAGATGTTTGCAATTAAGAATTGGTTAAGTCCAAGAAAAAGTATCAGCCTATATTCTGTCCAGCTGAGTACAACAAAGACCTTGAGAAGGCCAATTCCCGACAAATAAACGAGCATTATGAAAAGGCGCAGGCCTAGGATAGTTGAAAATAACTTTTTGGCTTCAGGCAAATTTTGAGCGCTAAGCCTCGTGCTATAATTATTGACACCTAAATCAAAAACGATGGAGATAATTAGGCTAAAATTGAAAAAAGCAAAGTAAATCCCGTATTGTTGGCCAACAATATTTTGTACAGCCATATCAATTGCGAAGATGGCCACGGGCTTCACCAAGAGGTTCAAGCCCAACGAAAAGAATAGATTAGAATAAAAACTGCGTTCCTTCATGCGCCCGAGTAGGTCAGGCTCAAAGATAGGATTTTATTCAAACTAGCGCAGCAAATTGACGTGACCTGTAAGTACCTTGCGCTCGTCGAGGTCAGGGTTTTTGTACAAAATACGATAAGTGTACATGCCAGTTGGTGCTTGAAGTGCATCTGGGCCGTAAGTACCATCCCAGCCAACAAGTGCATTGCGACTTTCAAATACGACTTCGCCCCAGCGATTGTAAACCGTGAATTCGTAATTCTGAGGGTCGTAGCCCGAATAGAAAACCGGACAAAAAACTTGGTTGTTTTGGTCGCCGTCAGGTGTAAAGCTGTTTGGAATGTAGAGTAGCTCGTTGTATTGGTAGCCAATGCTTATGGAGGTGGCATCTGAGCAAAGTAAATCGGTAAGTGCAGTAAGCGTGACAGTGTAACCATTCATGGTATTTTGAAATACGTGTGAAGGTTCAAAATCATAGGCAAATTGTCCGTCACCGAAATCCCAAACATAGTTGGTTGCACCAAGTGAAAGGTTCGAGAACATCACGTATTGCGCTTCTTGTGTAAACACCCCAATTGGCGATTCAAAATCTGCAACAGGTAGGTTTTCTACGTAAATGTATGCGAGTTCTGTATGGGTGTCGTAGCAACCAAATGAAGTGGTGGCCGCCAAACTAACAT
>CAZPWB010000112.1:0-2124 GCA_964590425.1 uncultured Lishizhenia sp.
CATTTCATAATTAACCTTTTAAAATGGCACGCGATTTAAAATTCACTAGAAACATCGGTATTGCTGCGCATATTGATGCTGGTAAAACCACCACGACGGAACGTATTCTGTATTATGCAGGGGTTTCCCACAAAATTGGTGAGGTTCACGATGGTGCGGCAACAATGGACTGGATGGAGCAAGAGCAAGAGCGTGGTATCACGATCACTTCTGCTGCAACAACAGTAGGTTGGAAATACCGCGATCAAGATTACCACATCAACATCATTGATACTCCAGGTCACGTAGACTTTACGGTTGAGGTAAACCGTTCATTACGTGTATTGGATGGTCTAGTATTTTTATTCTCTGCCGTAGACGGTGTAGAGCCACAATCAGAAACTAACTGGCGTTTGGCAAACAACTACAACGTAGCTCGTATTGGTTTCGTTAACAAAATGGACCGTTCAGGTGCTGATTTCTTAAACGTGTGTAAGCAAGTAAAAGAAATGTTAGGTAGCTACGCAGTGCCTTTGCAATTGCCTATCGGAGCTGAAGAAGGATTCGAAGGGGTAGTTGACTTAGTTAACTTCCGTGGTATCAAATGGAATGAGGCAGATAAAGGAATGACATTCACTGAGGTACCTATCCCAGATGATATGTTGGAAGAGGCAACTGAATACCGTGAGAAATTATTAGAAGCAGTAGCTGAGTTTGATGAGACGTTGATGGAGAAATACTTCGAAGATCCAGCATCTATCTCAGAAGATGAAATCTTAGCGGCTTTACGTGCAGCTACAATTTCTATGAAAATCGTTCCAATGCTTTGTGGTTCATCTTTCAAAAACAAAGGTGTTCAAACGATGTTGGATTATGTCATGGCTATCTTACCATCTCCGATGGACAAAGAAGGCGTTAAAGGAACTCACCCAGATACTGGTGCTGAGATCTTGCGTAAGCCAAGTGAGTCAGAGCCATTCGCGGCTTTGGCATTTAAAATTGCAACGGATCCTTACGTAGGTCGTTTATGTTTCATCCGTGCTTATTCAGGTGGATTGGATTCAGGTTCTTATGTATTGAACAACCGTTCAGGAAATAAGGAGCGTATCTCTCGTATCTTCCAAATGCACGCGAACAAGCAAAATGCAATCGAGCGCTTAGGTGCTGGTGATATTGGTGCAGTAGTAGGTTTCAAAGACATCAAAACGGGAGATACCCTTTCTGATGAGAAACACCCAATCATCTTAGAAGCAATGGACTTCCCAGAGCCAGTTATCGGATACGCAATCGAGCCTAAGAAAACGGCTGATGCAGATAACTTCTCTAAAGCGATCACGAAATTGATCGAAGAAGATCCAACGTTACAAGTTGAATCAAACGAAGAGACTGGCCAAACGATCATTAAGGGTATGGGTGAGCTTCACTTAGAGATCATCATCGACCGTATGCGTCGTGAGTTCAAAGTAGAAGTAAACCAAGGTGCTCCTCAAGTAGCTTACAAAGAGTCTTTAACTAAGACAACAGAACACCGTGAGGTTTACAAGAAACAATCAGGTGGTCGTGGTAAGTTTGCTGATATCGTATTTGAAATCGGACCAAGAGAAGATGACAAACCAGGTTTAGAATTCGTTAACAATATCGTGGGTGGTGTGATTCCTCGTGAATTCATTCCAGCGATCCAAAAAGGTTTCGAAGAAGCAATGAAAAATGGTGCTTTGGCAGGATACCCAATGGATTCAATGAAAGTTCGTTTATTCCACGGATCTTTCCACGATGTCGATTCAGATTCATTATCATTTGAATTAGCTGCTCGTATGGGTTACAAAGAATCAGCGAAACAAGCTGGTGCTAAGTTAATGGAGCCTATCATGGCCGTTGACGTGGTTACTCCAGACGAATATACTGGACCTATCACAGGTGACTTAAACCGTCGTCGTGGTATCATGAAAGGTATGGATTCTCGTCAAGGAGCCGTTATCTTGAAGGCTGATGTGCCTCTTTCTGAATTATTCGGTTACGTAACAGATTTACGTACGATGTCTTCAGGACGTGCAACAGCATCGTTAACGTTCTCTCACTACGAATTCGTTCCGCAAAACATCGCTGACGAAGTAGTTAAGAAAGCAAAAGGATTGTAAGATTCTT
>CAZPWB010000113.1:0-2054 GCA_964590425.1 uncultured Lishizhenia sp.
TTCGAACCTTCCCGAAGCAATTGATAGAAAAAACATAGTTTGACCATTTGTGTTGCTTTCAAATTGATGATCTCCTAGCAGAAAATACACATTGCTTTTATTGATTTTTCCAATGGCCGTTGGTATGCAATTATACTTTTGTTCACCATTTGCAATTCCTGCTGTATAAAGCTCCTTTGACTGGATGGAATGGTCTGGTTTCGAAATCTGACAAATTAAAACATTTTGAGTCATTGTTCCTCCTAAGCCTGTATCCCAAGCAAAAGAACATAGTTTGTTGTCTGCGGAAAAAACCACTTTTAAAGATGTTTCTTTTTCTAATTTACTTGTAGAGAATGAAAAAGCCTTTCTCTTTGAAAAATCATTACTTATAAATTCAATCAATTGCCTATTTCTAGAGAGAAGTGTGTCTTCTAATTTTGTAATGCGTTTGGCATCCCAATTTTCTTTGACTTTCTCTTGGTCTAAATCGAATTGTAGTTCATCAACTGACTTCACAAGTGCTACCAATTTAGCATTTAATTGCCGATCGGTTTCAGGATAAGAACTATTAGTCAACGTTCGACTTGTACAGGAACAAATCAGAATAAAAAATGATATGACCCATAAATACTTCAAGAAACCATTAAAACTAAATGGTAAACAAATTGAGCGAAAAAAACCGAAAAGGAAACAATCTGCAGAAGGATAAACCAATCGAACGGTTGTCTTTCTTTGCTTTTGAGGATAAATACCAGCATGTACATGCCGGCAAAAAATAAGCCGAAATCAGGTAGTAAAAGGGAAGGAAGCAGCAACAATAGAAATATGCGCAAATACAAACGCTGCTTTGGATTGTTTTGAAGCAATATGCGCAATACCAAGTACCAAGCTGAACTGGTAAATAAAATAGTAGCAATTGCTTTGCCAATAATACTGATTTGGTAAATCTTATATTGCCCTCCAAATGCTTGGGCTAGCAGTTTCAGAGATGGTATATATTGAAAAAGGTTAGTAAAGAGCACACCTGCTCCGAGTAACCAGACATATGGAAGTGATTTGACTTGACTCCGGTAGTTCCAAATTAAAACGAACCATAAAAATAGCTGGAGTGGATCTAAAAGCAAGGACGGAGCTAACCAGTATATATCTGTGTATCCATTCCAAAACATAAACATCAGCACAACTGCAAAGCTGCGTTGCACCCACAATTGCTCGAGTTTTAATTTACTTTGCAAGCGCCTCGTAAATGTAATCGAAGGTGGAGAGGATGACTGGCTGGCCGTCGACGACTGCGATGTTGTGCTCGAAGTGGGCACTTGGTAGGCGGTCGGCGGTAACGATGGTCCATTTGTCGTCGAGGGTTTCGACTTTTTCGGTGCCCATGTTGATCATGGGCTCGATGGCAATGGTGAGGCCATTTTGGATTTTTTTACCGCGGCCTCTGCGTCCGTAGTTGGGCACTTGAGGTTCTTCGTGGAGTTCTTTGCCTAAGCCGTGGCCAACGAGGTCGCGGACAACGCCATAGCCGTGTGCTTCGGCGTGTTGCTGAATGGCAAAGCCGATGTCTTCTATGCGGTTAGCGGTATTGGCTTGTTCGATGCCTAAATAGAGGCATTCTTTGGTGATTTTACACAATTGTTTTTTCTCGTCGCTTACGTTTCCTACTTCAAAAGTATAGGCGTGGTCGCCGTAGTAGCCTTTGTAGAACGAGCCGCAGTCAACAGAAACGATGTCGCCATCTTGGATGGGTTTGTCGGTCGGCAAGCCGTGAACGACTTGTTCGTTGACTGAAATCAGGAGTGTGCTCGGGCAACCGTAAAGCCCCTTGAAGCCTGGGATGGCATTTTGGGTGCGGATGTAATCTTCGGCGATTTGATCCAAGAAACGAGGCGTAACACCTGGCTTCATGTGTTGAGCTACCAAACCTAAAGTGCGGCTCACGATTTGCGCAGCTTCGCGCATGATTTCGATTTCTTGGGGCGTTTTGTAACGAATCATGAATTTATCTAAGAGAGACATTAGGCAAAGTTACCAAGAAATTGCATGGTGTCAATGCCATCGGCGTAATCTGT
>CAZPWB010000114.1:0-2034 GCA_964590425.1 uncultured Lishizhenia sp.
CTTTGACGAACTCGCTAAAAAATTCTAAAATGTTTCAGCATCTTCCACAAGTCACAAAAAACATCCTGCTACTCAACATTGCATTTTTTGTAGCAAGCCTGATTCTCCTGAGTCAAGGTATTGATCTTAACATGACACTAGGGGCTCATTATCTCAACTCGCCCTTCTTCGAGCCATATCAAATAGTCACACATTTCTTCATGCACAGCACCGATAACTTTCTACATATTTTTCTCAATATGTGGCTTTTTGTCATGCTCGGTACTTACCTTGAAAGAATTTGGGGCCCCAAACGCTTCTTCATTTTTTACATTGTAAGTGCCTTGGGTTCATTTTTGCTCTATAACATGATCGGTTTTTTGGAAATCCAGAATCTCAAAACCCAGCTCGCACAACAATTTGACCTCGAGCAATTTAATTACTTCCTAAAGCACACTGTTGACCTCAACGGAGATGTTATTGGGCAAATCAATCAGTACATCATCGACAATAATATCCAAGTGACTCCAGCTTTAAATAGTTATCTAGGAAAATCCATTACCCCAATGGTTGGTGCCTCTGGTGGTGTTTTTGGCATCATGACTGCCTTTGCTATTTTGTTTCCTAACACAGAATTCAGGCTTTATTTTGCCATCCCAGTTAAAGCCAAGTATTTAGTTACCGGCTATGTCGCATTAGAACTTTATTTAGCCTTCCAAAACCAAGCTTCAGATAACGTCGCACACTTGGCTCATGTTGGTGGTGCATTAGCTGGTGCTGTTTTAGTCTTGTACTGGAGGAAAATTGACCGTTCAAATTTTTGGTAATGCAACAACTATGGCAACAACTTAAGTACCTGTACCAAAACGGCTCCATGACCGTTCGCTTGGTTATGGTCAATGTTGGCGTATTCGTACTCATCCAATTGATTAGTGCGTTTGAACGCTTGAGTGTTGTTGACCCAAGTACATCTGTGTTTTCTCAAGATTGGATGCATTTTTTCTTTGCGCTCCCTGTGGAACCAATTGGTGTACTTCTCAAACCATGGACGCTACTTAGTTCCTTATTTGCGCATTTTGGTTTATTGCATCTATTTTCCAACCTGTTGTTTTTATTCTTCGCAGGCAACACCTATGAGCGTTTTTATGGCCCCAAACGCCTGCTGCATCTTTATATCATCGGCGGGCTAGCTGGTAACCTCACTGAAATTTTAGCCCATCTATTATTTCCAGCGCTTCAAAACAGCAGCTTCTCCATTGTAGGGGCTTCGGGCGCTATCATGGCCATCTTCAGCGCCTTGGCTTTTGCCCAACCGCAACTACAAGTTCAATTATTCGGAATTTTTCCACTCAAGATCATTTTCTTGGCGCTCTTTTTCTTTTTAAAAGACCTCAGTTCACTCGGATCTCCGGATCAAATTGCACATTTTGCGCACCTAGGCGGGGCGCTGTTTGGACTGCTCAGCATTCAGCAATTTTGGCACATTCGCATGGCTCAACCTTGGTTAGGCCTCAATTTTCAAACAAAAAAACCAAAACTAAAAGTCAAAAAAGGTGGCCGACCACTCAACGATGACCAATATCGTGAACAGAAGCAGGCCAAACAAGCTCAACTTGACCAAATTTTAGATAAAATTGCAAAGCGCGGTTATGATGCCCTAAGCAAAGAAGAGAAAGACTTTTTATTTCAACAGAGCAAGGATGTCTAAAAAACGAAATATTTTGTTGTCGGGGCCATTTAAATTAGCCAGTGCATTTAGCTTTATTGGCTTACTGCTCAGTTATTTAGCGCCCTTCATTCACCCGAGCTCTATCCCTGCCCTGCCCTTTTTCGGCCTTAGTTACCCAATATTTTTAGGGCTTACTATTTTCTGGCTGCTTTTTTGGGGCTTTTTCCGTTCTAAATGGGCCATTTATAGCTTACTCGTTTTACTCATTGGTGGTAAACTACATTTTAGAAATTTTGCTTTAAGTAATGCTGCAAGCTCAAATTCTGAGCCTGGTCTTAAAGTACTCACCTACAACGTCAGGTTGTTTGACCTTTTCAACCCTGACT
>CAZPWB010000115.1:0-1952 GCA_964590425.1 uncultured Lishizhenia sp.
CGCTGTCCGCCCGCTCCACCACCACATCCAGCAAGGGGTAAATGCCCGTGGCCAGGCCCAGATTTTTCAGCTGGGCAATGGAGGCCAGGGCGTGCCCTGTCTGAAGCAGTTTCAGCATCTCGTCAAACAAGCGGCTTTGCGGCACATCGGCCAGCAAAGTGGCCGACTGCTTCAGGGGCTTGGCAGTTTTGGACTCCAGCTTGAAGCCCAGCGGACTGAGTTTGGCCGCAAAGCGCACGGCGCGGATGATGCGCACCGGGTCTTCGCGGTAACGTGCGCAGCACGCGCTTTTTCGAATCCTGAATGCCGCCGTGGTAATCCACCACGATTTGCGATTCGGGATCGTAGTACATGGCATTCACCGTGAAGTCTCGGCGCGTAGCGTCTTCATCTTGTGGGCCCCAGACGTTGTCACGCAGCACGCGGCCAGATGAATCCACCGCGTGTTGCATGCCTTCAAGCTGACGTTTGCTGGTGCGTTCGTTGCCTTTGACCTGCTCTGCGGCCATGTTGTCGAGGTGCGCCCGAAAGGTGGAGACTTCGATCACCTCGTTGTCGCGCCCCCGGCCATACACCACGTGCACGATGCGAAAGCGCCGCCCGATGATGAAAGCTCGGCGAAACAGGCCCTTGACCTGCTCAGGTGTGGCGTTGGTCGCCACATCAAAGTCTTTGGGGCGCAGGCCCAACAGCAGGTCGCGCACCGCGCCACCCACGATGTAGGCCTCAAACCCGGCTTGCTGCAGGGTGCGGGTCACGTTGATGGCGCGCTCGTCGACCAGATTGGGGTCAATGCCGTGCACAGACGAAGGCACCTCGGTGCGGCGGCCAAAGTGAGCCTTGCTGCTTTTGGGCGTTTTGCCCATCAGCTTGTCGATGAATTGTTTGATCATTCTTGAAAGAGTTCGAGGATGCGCCAGCCACGCTCTGTGGCCAGCTGACGCAACCGAGCGTCAGGGTTCGTTGCCACCGGATGGTGGGCTTTTTCCAGAAGCGGCAGGTCGTTCATGGAGTCCGAATAGAACGTCATCTCCACATCGCTCCAGTCCAGGCCTTTTTGGCCCAACCAATCTGCGACCCGGGTGACTTTGCCCTCGCGAAACGACGGGGTGCCCCGGATCTCGCCCGTGATCCAGCCACTGGCATCGCGTTCGAGGTCCACCGCGATCAACTCGCTGACCCCGAAAGCGTGGGCGATTGGGCGGGTCACAAACTCGTTGGTGGCCGTCACGATCATGACCGTATCGCCTGCCTGCTGGTGTGATCGTACCAGCGCCAGTGCCTCGGGCGTGATGCGGGGGCGGATCACTTCGTCCATGTAGCGGGCATGCGCCTGTGCCGCCTCGGCCGCACCGCGCTCACGCGCGGCGCGGGTGGCAAAGCGCACGTAGTCGTGAATGTCCAGTGTGCCCGCCTGGTAGTGCGCATAAAACTCGTCGTTGCGCTGGCTAAACACCGCCGGGTCGGTCCAACCCATTTCGGTGGTGAACACACCCCAGGTGTGGTCAGAGTCCAGCGGCAGCAAGGTGTGGTCCAAATCGAACAGGGCAAGTTTCATTCGTTCTCCAGCATCGCCCGCACCAAGGGAATGGTCAGGGCGCGTTGCGTTTGCAAAGCATATTGGTCCAAGTGGTCCAGCAACTGCATCAGGCTGGCCAGATCCCGTGAAAAGCGCTTGAGCATGTAAGACATGACTTCGTCGCTCAAAAACAGGCCCCGGGCATCGGCCTCTTGGCGCAGCACGGCGCGGCGCTCGGGCTCGTCCAGCACCTGGAGGGCTTCGATGTGGCCCCAGCCCAAGCGGCTGCGCAAATCGTCGCGCAGCTGCAGATCGGCCGGGGGCAAAGCCCCTGCGGCCAGGACCCAGCGCGGCGTGCCGCTGCGGGGCGTCAAGGCATTGACAAACCAGTTGAAGGCGGTGTGCTGCTGCTCGGCGTTGTACAGGTGCACAT
>CAZPWB010000116.1:0-1935 GCA_964590425.1 uncultured Lishizhenia sp.
CCTGTTTCTTTTTTCCACTAACTTTTAGGAGCTTCTCATGGAAAACATTCTCGGCCTGGTGGCATTGGCATGTGGTTTGATCGTTGGTCTGGGTGCTATCGGCGCTTCCATCGGTATCGCTTTGATGGGCGGCAAGTTCCTCGAGTCTTCGGCTCGTCAGCCTGAGCTGATGAACGAACTGCAGACCAAGATGTTCATCTTGGCAGGTCTGATCGACGCTGCGTTCCTGATCGGTGTGGCCATCGCTTTGCTGTTCGCCTTCGCCAACCCCTTCGTTCTGAAGTAATCCACGCACCTCTTCCAACAGAAGAAGGACTGAACCGTGAACATTAACGCTACTCTGTTCATTCAGATGATCGTTTTTGCGATTCTGGTGTGGTTCACGATGAAATTCGTGTGGCCCCCGATCACAAAAGCGCTCGACGAACGGGCACAGAAAATCGCTGACGGCCTCGCTGCTGCAGACAAAGCCAAAGCCGAACTCTCCAGCGCCAATGCGCGTGTCGAGTCCGAGCTGGCCAAGTCGCGCAACGAGACGGCTTCGCGCCTGGCTGATGCCGAGCGCCGTGCCAATGGCATCATTGATGAAGCCAAAGCACGAGCCACCGAAGAAGGCAACAAGATCATCGCCGCTGCCAAGGCCGAAGCCGAGCAGCAGGCTGTCAAGGCCCGCGAAGCTCTGCGTGAGCAAGTCGCTGCCCTGGCCGTCAAAGGTGCCGAGCAGATCCTCCGCAAGGAAGTCAACGCCGGTGTCCACGCTGATCTGCTGAGCCGCCTCAAGACCGAGCTGTAAAAAGCTCCAGCCAGAGAAGACCATGGCAGAACTTGCTACCATCGCCCGCCCTTATGCCGAAGCGCTGTTCAAGGCGCAGGCATCCGATCTTGCAGGCACGGCCGCTTGGCTGGATGAACTGGCCGCAGTTGCCGACAACGCGCAACTCCAGCAGTTCATCGACAGCCCCAAAGTGTCCGACGAGCAGGCGTTCGAGCTGATCTCTGGTGTGGTGCGCACAGCACTGCCCGAGGCTGGCAAAAACTTCCTGCGCCTGGTGATCGAAAACCGCCGTCTCAGTGCACTGCCTGTCGTTGCACAGCAGTACCGGGCCCTCATGAATGCGCAAGGTGGCACTGCCGATGCAGTGGTGTACAGCGCATTTCCCATCGACGCTTCGGCCTTGGCCGATTTGTCGGCCACGCTCGAAAAACGCTTTGGGCGCAAGCTCAACGTGAGCGTCGAACTCGACGCCGCCCTGATTGGTGGTGTTCGTGTGGTGGTGGGTGACGAGGTGCTTGACACCTCTGTCAAGGCCCGACTGGAACAAATGAAATCGGCCCTCACCGCTTGATGCGGATGGAGACCGGACATATTTAAAGAAAGAAGGAAAGAGTCATGCAACTCAATCCCGCAGAAATTTCTGAACTGATCAAGAGCCGCATTGAAGGGCTGTCCGCCAGCGCCGATATCCGCAACCAGGGCACCGTGGTGTCCGTGACCGACGGTATCGTTCGTGTGCACGGCCTGTCCGATGTGATGCAAGGCGAGATGCTTGAATTCCCGGCCACCGCCGACGGTGCCGCCACTTACGGTCTGGCCCTGAACCTCGAGCGTGACTCGGTGGGTGCTGTGATCTTGGGTGAGTACGAGCACATCTCTGAAGGCGACACGGTCAAGTGCACCGGCCGCATTCTGGAAGTGCCCGTGGGCCCCGAGCTGATCGGCCGTGTGGTGAACGCCCTGGGCCAGCCCATCGATGGCAAAGGCCCTGTGAACGCCAAGATGACCGACGTGATCGAAAAAGTCGCGCCAGGTGTGATCGCACGTAAATCGGTGGATCAGCCCATGCAAACCGGCCTGAAGTCCATCGACTCGATGGTGCCTGTGGGCCGTGGTCAGCGCGAACTGATCATCGGTGACCGTCAGACCGGCAAGACCGC
>CAZPWB010000117.1:0-1807 GCA_964590425.1 uncultured Lishizhenia sp.
TTCGCATCGAAGACTCACTCGTTGAGCACGTTGATTATTTCCAAAACATTTTCTTTGACTTTGATAATGGAACCATCACATACATTGCTGAAGATAAACACGTGGTGGACAGTATTATTCAACTCTATCCTGACCCACTCTACTCAGATAAAAAAAAATATGTCGTATGGTGCTATAACAATGAACAATATACTGTTTGTCAGGTAGATTTCGAAAAGAAAGTCGTTTCCTACGATTGGTATTTTGAAGATATTGACAACAGTGGTACATTTAAATTCATCAATACGCAATTTTTGGAATACTGAGCCTTCAAAAGATTAGAAAAAAAACTGTTTTCAATCGTTAAATCGACCTATCAATTTTTGACATATGAAAACACTAATTGCCTGGATAGCAAACCATAATGACTTTGAAAATGGGAATTTCAAGCCAAACTGGCGAAGGCTTGGTTATAAACGGCTACAACGAACACCTCAGTGCCGTCAAAAACCTGCAGCCCACTTACCCAGACCAAAAGTTCTTGGTTTCTTTACTCACCTTCGACGATGACGTTCAGTGAAATGAGTTTGGTGCTGGTCATCATTACCGACGGCGAAGAGAATGCCTCACGATTTTTCAACCTGCGCAGCATTGCCAATAAAATCAAGGAGCGAGACCAAACTGGCAAATGGACCTTCAGCTTCATTGGCTGTGACTTCGACGCCTCCAACATCTCCAAAAAGCTGAACATCAGAAGAGAAAACGTCAGAAATTACGACAAGAGAGCATACGGCCTCATGTCAAAAAGCGTAGACAAAACCTTTATGCGCTATGCCGAATCAAAATCAAATGGCAGTTTTGGGAAGCAAGTATTTCACTTCTTTGAGGAGGAGGAGGATGAGGATGAAAAGAAAAATGAGCATTAAGCCACCTCATCATTCCAATCGATATGCTTGGTGCGCTTAGCTGGTATAGGAAGCAAATTGCTTTGCGTATTTCCGCAAATCAATTTTGAACAGATGCTCAAGGAATTGATGTGCAGATCAAGTACTGCATTGTAATTGTCTGAGCGGTAGCCACCAAAAAGTGCGAGTGTAACGGGCAGTGGCTTTCCTATTTTTTTTGAGATGTCGTTGACCCAGTTAGAAAATAATTCTGCGCACAGTAACCAGTGCTTGGTGTCACAACCGCCACCGATATCGTCGTCCTGATGAGAATCTGCACCATGAGCGAATACCACATAATGAATTTTGCCGGTAAGTATGAGTTTACCAACGTGGTCTAGGCCTTGCTTGAATGATTCAATGTAGGTTTCGTTGAAGCCACTTGGATTTACGTTACAGCCCTTCGGGATGGCTTCATTAATGAGCGGCTGAAAGTTGCGGCTGTCTTCAATGCTATTGCCAAAATGACCATCGAGGTCAAAATAAGCACCGCTCACGCCAAATTCTAGGTAGAGTTTTACGGCTGATATGACTTGTCCTGAAAAGGTGCAGAAACCCGAACCGCGCTGTGGCTGGGCATGATGCATTCCTGAAACCGGAGCAAAACAAACCGTTTGCGGATGCAACAACGCATACTTTTTAGCTTCATAAAGTGCAGCATTGGTATAGCCCACACTGTGCACTAAATTCTTTGACCACGGCAAGGAGTTCGAACGGTAATTGCCTACCCCCTCATAAAAGTTGTCAACGTATAGCTTGGTGTGAGCAAGCTGAAAATCTGACTTTTCGAAAGGCTTGAACTGTTCCGTTTTTAAAAATAAAGCACTGAGCTTTTTTTCTTTGATACGCTGCATGAGCAAATAAGGCTTCAATGGTGACTTCGA
>CAZPWB010000118.1:0-1730 GCA_964590425.1 uncultured Lishizhenia sp.
TTGTTCGAGGCCACTCATGGAACCGCTGCGGTCAATGATGAATTGATAGAGTGTTGTGTTGTTGTTTCCAGTGTTGTTTTTGTGAGTTGTTTCCATAAAAATGTGTTTTAGTTTTGATATATAGTTCTGTCGCATAAGAGGTGGTTTTATTTTTTGTAAGGTTTCAGTTAGTTTAGTTCAAAAGGATAATGCTTCATGAGATGTTGCGGGAAATCGATAACTTTTGCCTCAAAGATTTCTTTCTCATAACTGTTGTGTTGCGTTGATCTTGTGTTAAATTTTCGTCGATATTTCTTTGACAAATAACGGCTGTAGGATGGCTTGATCCGACAAACTACCTCTTTGGTTTTTTGGTTGTATTTGAGGTAATGCTGTTGTCCTAAATGGATATTAAACGGCACAAACGTTTCGAATGGTCGATGAATTATTTGCAGGGCTAAGCGCTTTTTGGGCCCACTCATGGTTTCTAAGATGAAATCAAATGACTTACCACCAACTAGGTTTTTCTCTTTGGCCTTTTCATGGTGCGCTAAATAGACAATTCGAGCATTTATTTTCATGGCTCTAATGAGTTATTGAAATCTTCAAAAAACTCAATTATACGATTGTCTATATAATAGCGCTTGCGCAGTTCGAAGTTTTCAAATTTGGTTCGAAACAAGCTGCACTCATAGAGGTCAGTGAGTTGACGTTCTTCCTCGACAAAAAGTAGGTTCATGTAGTTTTTGCTGTTGTTGCCAATAAAGAGGTAACCGTTTTGCCCTTTTGAGCAGGAGCCACCGCAAGCGCCCTGTACGGCATTGAGATAAGTATCTCCGTCGGCTTCAAATTTTTTCATGACGTGCTCGAGCTTCAAGATAAACTCATTGCGCTGCCAGTCTTGGTAGGTCCGTTCTACATCGAGTAATAAATAAAGCGCCTCAGTATTCATAGCTTGTATACATTTGAGTACCAATTGTGCGTTGGTGATTTGAATCTTGGCAACCGTTTGATCGGTGATCAACATTTCTTGGGTCTTGGTAATTAGTTCTTCTTGCATAGGTTCGTGTTTTATTGTTTAGTTGAGATCCATATAGCGCTGCAGGCTTCGTGTTATTTTTTTGGGAATGCGCAAAGAAGTAATTTTCCCTTTTTCAATTTTCAATGCTATCCGAATTACTTCCTCCTGAAAACCATCGACGGGTGGTCGGCCAAACAAAAGGAAATCCTCTGGATAATCCATTACGTTGTCTGGTGTAAGTATAGGATAGCGAAACTCTAAAACCAGTTCGCCAGGTAAGTGGTCATTGCTAAATCCTTGGCCGGTTACATGCGCAAAGTCTTTTTCTTGGTGGGTATCTGAATTTAATAGGGCATATAGTTTTCCTTTGCCATAGGAAACACTTTGTCTACCAAAGAAGGTTCCGTTTGGGGAGAGTAAAAAGTCGATTCTTTTTAAATTTCGAGTCAAGAAAGCGAACTGAAAATCCATGAGGACATCTTCGTTTTTCTTGATCTCTTCTTTTGAAATTTGGAGTTGTTTGGCAAGCATAAAAAGCAGCAGTTTAAAATGGTTTACTGCCCTTAGTCAAGAGTTATGCCAAAGCCGATAATCAATAAAAATGAACAGAAAAAGCTTAAAAACCCATCAAAAATTGAAATATACAGCAAAAAAAGACGAAAAAGTGAAAAAAGGCCTTTGATAAAATGGGTGTTTTCCGAATGGCATAAAAGTTGTCAATTGTCGTTTG
>CAZPWB010000119.1:0-1644 GCA_964590425.1 uncultured Lishizhenia sp.
ATTTCTTTGATACCCGCCAGCATGAGTACTGAAATCGGGTAATAGATCATGGGCTTGTCATAAATGGGCAACAATTGCTTTGATACCCCTTTGGTAATAGGATGTAGGCGTGTGCCCGAGCCTCCTGCTAATACAATTCCTTTCATCACTTAACGGTTGCTGTACATTTGTTCGTAATAGGTTTGGTAGGCGCCACTTGTTACCTTAGACACCCATTCTTGGTTATCGAGGTACCAATCTACAGTGCGCTCGAGGCCTTGCTCAAAAGTAATAGAGGGCTTCCATCCAAGTTCTGCCTCCAGTTTGCTGGCGTCAATGGCGTAGCGCTTGTCATGGCCAGCGCGATCGGTTACATAAGTAAGTAGCTTTTCTGAACTGCCTTCAGCACGCCCTAATTTTTGGTCCATGATTTGACAGAGGTAGCGCACCAGTTCAATGTTGGTCCATTCGTTGAGCCCGCCTACGTTGTAAGATTCACCAACGCGCCCTTTATGGAAAATGGCATCAATGGCACTGGCGTGGTCTTCTACCCAAAGCCAATCCCTGATGTTGTCTCCTTTGCCGTAAATAGGCAGTGGTTTTTCGTGTAAAATATTATGGATCATTAACGGTATCAGTTTCTCCGGAAAATGATGCGAACCATAGTTGTTAGAGCAGTTGCTCATTTTGATGGGCAAGCCGTAGGTGTGGTGATACGCCATGACAAAATGATCGGAGGCCGCTTTAGATGCCGAATAAGGGCTGCGTGGGTCATAGGCAGTGGTTTCAGTAAACAAACCTTCTTCGCCTAAGCTGCCATACACTTCGTCGGTAGACACATGATGAAACACATGCCCTTCGGTATTGCCCCATGTGGCGCGTGTGGCTTGTAATAAATTAACCGTACCCACCACGTTGGTCATGACAAACTCCATGGGCCCTTCAATAGAACGGTCTACGTGGCTTTCTGCTGCCAAATGAATCACATCTGTAATTTGGTACTTTTCAAACACTGCTTGAACTGCGTTTGTATCGCAAATATCTACTTTCTCGAAGCGGTAATTTGCTGCGCTATCAATGTCTTTTAAATTTTCGAGGTTACCCGCATAGGTGAGCTTATCTAGGTTCACGATGAGGTAGTCAGGGTAGTTCAAAACAAATCTTCTTACAACGTGAGAGCCAATAAAGCCCGCGCCGCCGGTAATTAAGATGTGTTTTGTGTAATTCATTTTATATTTCTTACAACGACCAATAGGTCAAATCTTTGATCTGATTTCTATAGGTTCCTTTCACATCTACCAAAATGCCTTTGCCGTCCTTGAGTAAGGTTTTGAAGTAGCTTTCGTTGTAGGCGGCAAATTCTTCGTGGTTTACTGCTACTACAATGGCATCGTAGTCTGAGCGCGCTTGGGTAGTGAGCTCTACGCCATATTCGTGCTGCATTTCTGCGGCGTCGGCATGCGGGTCCATGACGTCTACATTGATTTGAAAAGATTCCAGTTCTCTGATGACGTCAATTACTCTTGAGTTACGGATATCTGAGACATTTTCTTTGAAGGTAGCACCCAAAACCAACACGTGGGCCTCTTGGATCATTTTGCCTTGTGCAATGATCTTTTTGGCGGTTTGCTTGCCAATATAAAAGCCCATGGAGTCATTGACATA
>CAZPWB010000120.1:0-1605 GCA_964590425.1 uncultured Lishizhenia sp.
GAGATACCATAAACGGTAGTGGGTTCCATAACAGTATGCTGCGGCGTTTGATCAGCAGGTGTGGTAGGGCCAAAAACCGCAATGGAGCTCGGCCAAAATATTTTTTGTAGTTGCCCTTCTTTGGCGAGGTCAAGGATAGTGAACAAACCTTCCATATTGAGTTTCCAAGCGAAGTCTGGGTTTTTCTCGGCAGTGGCAGAAAGTAGTGCAGCTAATAAGTAAACTTCTTTGATGTCTTGTTCAATGATATAGGCGCGCACATTTTCTTTGTCGAGGGCGTCGAGTTTGATATATGGTCCGTTGTTGAGGATAACAGGGCATTCTTCGCGGAGGTCGGCAGCAACAACTGCTGTGTTTCCAAATTTGGCACGGAGTGCTAAAACGAGTTCGGTTCCAATTTGGCCGCAAGAACCAAGTACCAATATTTTTGACATAAAGTTGATTTGATGTTGCAACAAAAGTAACAAAACTGACCAAAATCATTTCTTCAATTCCGCATTTGAATTAGTTTTGAACTTATAAAACTAAGAAACATGCCTTTTTATCAGAAACTTGGACAGATACCGCACAAGCGCCACACCGTTTTTCGCCAGCCCGATGGCTCCATTTACCACGAGCAACTCTTTGGCACTATTGGCTTTGACGGCATGTCTGCACTTCTTTATCATGTTCAACCACCAACGGTAGTAAAGTCCATTGGTGCACAAACCAATATTGCCCCCGAAATTGGCATCCAAAAAAATATGCTCATGCGCAGTTTCAGAGGTTTTGACCTCAAGCCAGCCGCCGATTACGTAGAAAGCCGTGTTCCGGTATTGGTCAACTCTGATGTTTACCTCGAGCTTGCGGCACCTTCTGAGAGCATGAAAGACTACTTCTACAAAAATGCCGATGCCGATGAAATCATTTTCATCCACAAAGGTTCAGGCAAGTTGCGCACCCAAATGGGCAACATCGCATTTTCTTATGGCGACTACCTCGTGATTCCGCGCGGCATGATCTACCAATTGGAATTCAACGACGCCAACAACCGCTTGTTTATCATTCAGTCTTTTCATCCGGTTTACACGCCCAAACGCTACCGCAATTGGTTTGGTCAGTTGTTGGAACATTCCCCTTATTGCGAGCGCGATATCCGCACGCCTTCTGAACTCGAAACACACCGCGAAGAAGGCGACTTTTTGATACGCATTAAAAAACAAGATGTGCTCTACGACTACACCTACGCGCATCACCCTTTTAATGTAGTAGGTTGGGATGGCTACAACTATCCATACGCGTTCTCTATCCACGATTTTGAACCCATCACTGGTCGCGTACACCAACCGCCCCCAGTGCATCAAACTTTTGAAACCGCTGCCTTTGTGGTCTGTTCATTTGTACCACGCCTTTATGACTACCATCCCGATTCCATTCCTGCACCTTACAATCACTCTAACATCGATTCCGATGAGGTCCTGTATTATGTAGACGGTGACTTCATGAGCCGCAATAACATCGAAAAAGGTCAGATCACCTTGCATCCGGCAGGTATTCCGCACGGCCCGCACCCAGGAGCCTACGAGCGCAGTATTGGCAAAAAAGAAACCGAAGAATTGGCTGTTA
>CAZPWB010000121.1:0-1575 GCA_964590425.1 uncultured Lishizhenia sp.
TACGGCTTAAGACAATACGCAACTCAATTCAACGGCAACAATTTATTGCGCGTTTACAACTAATTATTATGGCAGATATCAAAGTAACCATTATCGATAGAGAAGGACAGGCCCACGAACTAGAAGGTCCAACAGACATGAACATGAATGTAATGGAGCTCTGTAAAGCTTATGACTTACCTGTTAAAGGCGAATGCGGCGGAATGGCTATGTGCGCAACTTGTCAATGCTATTTAGAATCTGATACAGCGTTACCTGAACAAAGCGACGCAGAGCTCGATATGCTCGATCAAGCATTTTATGTTAAGGCAAATAGCCGTTTGGGCTGTCAAATTCACCTCAACGATGACATTGACGGTATTGTGTTGCGCTTGGCGCCAGAACAAGATTAATTGCTGAGTTCAGATCAATTGATTCGATTGGCAAAAACCTTTCTAAACTTTTCTACTTTCGGACGCACCACACTTTGGCAATATGGATTACCCGGATTGTTTTCAAAGTAATTGTGGTGGTAATCTTCGGCCTCAAAATAGTTATTGATGGCTACAATTTGTGTCACAATTGGTGCATCCCATACTTTTTCAGCATCTAGCTTTTGTAAATACTTGAGTGCAGCAGCTTTTTGGGATTCGTTGTGATAAAAAATAACCGAGCGATACTGCGTACCAACATCATTGCCTTGACGATTGAGTTGGGTGGGGTCGTGTACAAACCAAAATACTTCGAGGAGTTCTTCATAAGACACCACACTTGGGTCAAAAACAACCTGAGCAACTTCGGCATGACCAGTTTGCCCAGTGCAGACTTCTTTATAAGTAGGTTGGTCCTTGTGGCCACCTGCATAACCCGGCACAACGGAAATCACACCTTTTAGGTCTTGAAAACAGGCTTCTATGCACCAAAAGCAGCCTGCGCCAAAAGTGGCAAGTTGTGTGCTTTGAGCTTTATTTTGATCAGATGGATTGTTTTGCAGGTCTTTGGCTTCGATAAAATCTAAAGAGGCAGAATTGATACAGTAGCGCAAACCAGTTGGCTTAGGGCCGTCTTCAAAAACGTGCCCAAGGTGAGCATCGCAGTTGTTGCAGCGCACTTCTGTTCGGATCATGCCATGAGAACGGTCGGTGATTTTCTTGACATTGCCTTGCGTAAGCACCTCGTAAAAACTTGGCCATCCGGACCCAGAATCGTATTTGGTCTTGCTTTCAAAAAGCGGTGCATCACAAGCCACACAAACATAGGTGCCTTCTTCGTGATGATCCCAGTATTTGCCTGTAAATGGGCGTTCTGTACCACCGTTCACCACGTAACATACGTTTTCAGGCAGCGCGCGGCCATTGAAAGTGTTTTGATTTTTTGCAGCATCTGAATCTTGCTGACCACAGGCATTGAGGCTTCCTAACATAAGTAACACAAATATACGTTTCATACCACAATAACAAACAAGAGTTGGTTTGGTTTAACTACTTTTGCGCCCATGCTCAAAAGATATTCACGAGATTTCTGGTTACTCAGTGCCAGCATGTTTTTTTTCATGCTGAGTTTCAACCTGATTTTACCAGAAATGAACGGTTTCAT
>CAZPWB010000122.1:0-1565 GCA_964590425.1 uncultured Lishizhenia sp.
AGCCCATGATCTATTACCCGATTTCAGTACTCATGCTGGCGGGTATCAAAGAAATTTTGATCATCTCTACCCCCGATGACCTTCCGTTTTTCAAAAAACTGTTGGGCAGCGGCGAAGAACTCGGCATTTCATTTAGCTATGCCGAACAACCCTCACCGGATGGTTTGGCCCAGGCCTTTATCATTGGCAAAGAATTCATCGGAGACTCCGATGTTTGCTTGGTACTCGGCGATAACATTTTTTATGGCCAAGGCCTCTCTAAACTCTTGCGACAAGCGCGTGCCAATGTGGCAGACGAACGTGCCGCTACTGTTTTTGGCTACTGGGTATCTGACCCAGAGCGCTATGGCGTGGCCGAATTCAATGAAGACGGCAAAGTCATTTCTATTGAAGAAAAACCGCTTGCACCCAAATCTAATTTTGCGGTGGTAGGGCTCTATTTTTACCCGAACAGTGTGGTCAAGGTAGCCCAAGAAATCAAGCCCTCTGCACGCGGCGAGCTCGAAATCACTACCGTAAACGAGCAATATTTAGCACAGGACCAACTCAAAGTAGAGCTCATGGGACGCGGCTATGCATGGCTTGACACCGGCACACACGAATCTTTGCTCGAAGCCTCTAGTTTTATCCAAACCATAGAAAAACGCCAAGGCCTTAAAATTGCTTGCCTAGAGGAAATTGCATATCTCATGGGTTATATTGACCAAAAGCAAGTAGTAAAATTAGCACACGCACTTTCCAAAACCGGCTACGGCCAGTACCTCCTCAAACGCTTCGACAAATGAAAGTAATTCATACAGCAATTGAAGGGCTTTTTGAATTAGAACCCAATGTATTTGAAGATGCACGCGGCTATTTCATGGAGAGCTACAAAAAAGAATGGTTCGATACCAACGTAGCGCCAACGCATTTCATCCAAGACAACGAATCGAAATCTAACCGGGGTGTATTGCGTGGCTTGCACTTTCAAGAAGGTGATTACGCGCAAGCTAAATTGGTGCGCGTATTACATGGCGAAGTACTCGATGTAGTTGTAGACCTCAGGCCAAATTCTCCTACCTTCGGAAAACACCACAAAACCGTCCTTTCCGAAGCTAATAAAAAGCAATTTTTCATCCCGAGAGGTTTTGCCCACGGCTTTGTGGTTTTGTCAGAAAGCGCCGTTTTTGCCTACAAAGTAGACAACGTCTATAGCAAGGCCCACGAAGGCGGTATCTTGTACAATGATCCCGCCCTCGGCATCGATTGGCAAATAGATACCGCTGAGATTTTACTTTCAGAAAAAGATGCAGTTTTGCCTACGCTTGAAGCTTGGAGTAATCACTCTAAAATGTAAGAAGGTTTAAAAGGAATTCGATTCAAAGAATAATAAAAATGAGATGAAGAAAATTCAAGAAAAAAATACTTCAATAAACAAGCATACCCAAGAAGTAAAATGAAATCAATGAATTGGAAACTCTTCTTTAGAATTACCTGGATCTTGACCGTAATTGGCATCATCATCCTTTCTTTGCTTCCGCCAGCCAACATGAATTACCAACTCTATGGCAACGACAAAATTGGCC
>CAZPWB010000123.1:0-1536 GCA_964590425.1 uncultured Lishizhenia sp.
TGTATGGTTGGTCTATGGAAGACATCGCTACTAAAGTAGGTTCCCAAGACATGCTCAAAGAAGCTCTTGCCATGATCAATGTAGTGCCAAACCCTTACTATGCATTCTCTGAATATGAACGCAATAAACTCGATAACCGCATCAAGATTACCAATTTGCCAGAAGTGTGTCAGATTCGTATTTATACGTCAAACGGAAAGTTGGTGAGAAATATCAAAAAAGATAGCCCAATGACCTTCCAAGATTGGGACCTTACCAACCACGCAGGCATTCCGGTAGCATCTGGCATCTACTTAATTCATGTCGAGGTGCCGAATGTAGGAGAAAGAGTATTGAAAGCGTTTATAGCCATGCGAATGGTCGATTTACAAAACATTTAACGAGTCATTAACAGCCTGGCCGTGTAATGAAGGGTACTTTTGTACGAACAAATCAAGCAACATGAAAAATTCTTTTCTACTTATTTGCGCTTTTACTCTATTTATGGGTAGCGCTCAGGCACAAGTCCATTCTTTGCCAAATTTACCTTTTGCTTTCTCGGCCTATGAGCCTTATATCGATGCTCAAACTATGGAAATCCACCATGACAAACACCATGCAGCCTATGTAAATAACCTCAACAAGGCCATCACAGGAACATCTATGGAAAAAGTAAGCATGAACGACTTACTCATGTATGCTAGTTTCAGACCTGCAGCCGTGCGCAACAATGCTGGTGGTCATTACAACCATACTTTATTTTGGGAGATTTTAGCACCCACCAATGCTCAAAAGCCCATTTCCGAAGTACTTCAAACCGCAATTACCAATCAATTCAAGAGCCTCGATTCATTAAAAACACTCATGAACGCTGCAGCTGCCACTCGTTTTGGTAGTGGTTGGGCCTGGTTAATGCTGAGCCCAGACGGAAAATTAGCCGTAGTGAGCACCGCCAATCAAGATAACCCCATCATGGATGTGAGTAAAGACCGCGGTATTCCACTGATCGGAATCGATGTTTGGGAGCACGCCTATTATTTAAAATATCAAAACAAAAGAGGTGATTATTTAGGCGCTATCTGGAACCTCATCAACTGGGGAGTCGTTTCTGATAAATATGTGGCCGCATTAAATGATCCTTTACTCAAGGAACTCGAGAAGGACAATTGGTTGGCGCTCAAAGATTTCCATAAAGTCATGGCGCAAACTTTTCATCCTGCTGAAGAGAGGAATTTTGAACCCCTCCTTACGAGAAGTGGCGAATTGTATGCGAAAGCTATTTTATTGAAAAACTCGACGCCACCTGCATCTGCAACTAATCCGAAAGTGCAAGATGCCCTCAGCCGCCTTGAACAACAGTGCTTAAGTATCCATCAATTGGTGCAAAAACCAAGCAAGAACGAGGCTGAAAAAAATGCAAAATTATTTGAGCAAATCACCAAAGCCCACGACATCTTTCATGAAGTGGAAGGCCTCTGCCACGACTAATAACTTGCGAAGTTAACCTTGCGGTAAAACCTTTGTAACTCAATTCCGTATCTTTGTCAAAAAGAAATC
>CAZPWB010000124.1:0-1491 GCA_964590425.1 uncultured Lishizhenia sp.
GTCTGAATGTTAGATATTTCCATGTAAAAAATTACTAATTCACTCTTAAAATAGGTGCGGACAAGCCGCATTTTATCGGGAGCAAAATTAAGGCAATCAAGGTATTTTGTGACATTTTCATGACAAAAAATATCGGTCTTTTGTTAATTTAAAATGAATCTAAATAAGCTTTTTGTAAAGCGAAGATTTCTTGCTTATTTTGCCTTATGAAAAAATGGCTTATCGTTTCCTTGTTTTTAGTTGGCGCTCAACAACTTCGGGCACAAATACAAATTATTGTAGATCCGCGTGTGGATGAAAAAGTTGCAGCAAAGAGCAGCAAACAGATGCCCGGATACCGCGTTCAGCTCTGCTTTGATTCAGATAAAAATCTCATTGATCAAACGCGCGCAACATTTGTACAGGAATTTCCAAAGATTGATACCTATGTACGCTTTGAGGCGCCCAACTTCAACTTGATGGTTGGTGATTTTCGAACACAAGCAGAGGCCGAGGCGCTCGTCAATAGAATCAGAGGAAAGTATCCGTTAACGATAGTCCATAAAGAGCAAATCAATCTACCTAGAATAGATTAAAATTGTTTCCAGCCCTGCGCTTTGAGCGTAATTGCTGAACCAGACTTGTCTATGTAATACGTTCCGTCTGCCGCGTTGGTCATGTGCCCAATGATCGTAAAATTCGGATTCGACTCAATGACTTCGTAATCTTTTTGCTTGATCGTAAAGAGCAATTCGTAATCTTCGCCGCCATTTAAGGCACACATACTAGGATCTAGATTAAAGTCAATGGCAACCATCGAAGTTTTGGCATCAATAGGTAGCTTTTCATCATAAACATTGCAACCGACCTTACTCGCCTTGCACAAGTGCAAAACTTCACTGGCCAAACCATCTGAAATATCAATCATGGAACTTGGTTTCACGTTGAGTTCTTTGAGGTATTTGACCACGTCAAGTCTGGCTTGCGGTTTGAGTTGACGCTGTAAAATATAATCATGGCCGTCAAGATCTGGCTGAATATTCGGATTCGCTTTAAAAACCTCTTTTTCCCTTTCTAAAACTTGTAGGCCCATGTAGGCGCCACCTAAATCGCCAGACACCACCAATAAATCAAACTCTTCTGCACCTGAACGCAAACAGACTTCATCTTTGTGGGCTGTTCCGATAGCAGTTACCGAAATAAACAAGCCACTTTGTGAAGAAGTGGTATCTCCGCCCACTAAATCGACATTGTAATCAGCGCAAGCCGCATGAATTCCTGCGTATAGTTCTTTAAGCGCCTCAACAGAAAATCGATTGGAGACAGCAAGCCCTACAGTAATTTGCTTTGGTATGGCATTCATGGCACAAATATCAGAGACATTCACCGCCACAGCTTTATACCCTAAATGTTTTAAGGGCATATAAGTAAGGTCGAAATGCACACCTTCAACTAACAAATCAGTACTCACTACTTGGCACAAACCGTTACCGATATCAAGTACGGCAGCAT
>CAZPWB010000125.1:0-1429 GCA_964590425.1 uncultured Lishizhenia sp.
CCTGCATAATTTATTTTAGAAATTTTGTCCGAAAATTACGCATATATACTTTCTGTGGAGTATTTTTGCCCCCGCAATTAATCACCTAATCAATTAACTCAGAGATATGACAAAAGCGGATATCGTTGCAAATATTGCAGAAGAAACCGGATTGGAAAGAGCAGAAGCACTTCGTGCAGTAGAAGCCTTTATGAACAACATCAAAGCTTCTATGGCTGACGGAAAAAACGTGTACCTACGTGGGTTTGGAAGTTTTGTGGTCAAGGAGCGCGCGCAGAAAACAGGCCGCAACATCTCTAAGAACACTACCATCATTATTCCAGCACACAACATCCCATCTTTCAAGCCTTCTAAAACCTTTGTTGACGAGGTGAAGAACAAGGTTAAAGTGAAATAAGTTTTCTTTTTTACTGAAATTTGTATTACCTTTGCACTCCCTTAACGGGGGTGCATTTTTTTTGTAACAAAGTACTAAACATATAACACCTTCTCATTATGCCAAGCGGTAAAAAAAGAAAAAGACATAAGATGGCTACGCACAAGCGTAAAAAAAGACTTAGAAAAAATCGCCACAAGAAGAAGAAATAATCCTTCATTCTATTATGTAAACGCATAGAGAGCTCATTGATTTTTCTTTGAGCTTTCATTGTTTCATCCTATAAATAATTTCAAGTGAATTTAGAACTCGTTGTAGACGCCCGTTCAAATGGCGTCTGGATAGCACTGCTACGCGACGGGAAGTTAATTGAGTTGCACGAAGATCGCGGCAACACAGACTTCTCCGTAGGCGACATCTATCTCGGACGGGTACGTCGTGTTGCCAATGGCCTGAACGCGGCTTTCGTTGATGTCGGTTATGAAAAAGATGCATT
This sequence comes from uncultured Lishizhenia sp., assembly GCA_964590425.1. Taxonomy (GTDB): domain Bacteria; phylum Bacteroidota; class Bacteroidia; order Flavobacteriales_D; family Crocinitomicaceae; genus UBA952. The sequence continues at coordinate 873 of CAZPWB010000125.1, forward strand.
CCTGCATTACCACGACCTCGGCCCACAATACGTATCTTTCTCAAAGTACGTAAAAGACAGCATCAACGGAAAGCAAAACGTTGCAGACCTCCAATACTTTAAACTAGAAAAAGAAATTGCCAAAGAAGGCAAGGTTTCAAATACCCTTTCCTCTTCTCAAGCTATCCTTGTTCAGGTAGCCAAAGAACCAATTTCTCAAAAAGGCCCACGCTTGAGCTCCGAAGTGACGCTCGCTGGCCGTTATCTAGTACTCGTACCATTTTCCGAGAAAATCTCCGTGAGTCAAAAAATAAAGGATAGCGCCGAAAAGGAGCGCCTTAAAGACCTCATGGACCGCATCAAGCCCAAGAACTTTGGTGTTATTATTCGTACAGTTGCCGAAAACAAATCGACCGCCGACCTCGAGGCCGACCTCAGCAACCTTCTAGAAAAATGGCGCACACTCCATGCCAACCTTAAAGGTGCGCAGCCGCCTAAACGCGTGCTCGGAGAACTCAACACTACCAATTCCATTCTGCGAGACCTCCTCAATGGAAACTTTACCAATATACATGTCA
>CAZPWB010000126.1:0-1424 GCA_964590425.1 uncultured Lishizhenia sp.
TGGTTTTGCGCGTCAAGACCGCAAAGACAAACCAAGGGTAGCAATTGGCGCTAAATTAGTCGCTAACATGCTCATGGCTGCCGGCGTAGACCGCGTCATGACCATGGACCTCCACGCAGACCAAATTCAAGGCTTCTTCGAAGTTCCCGTAGACCACCTCTTTGCTTCTACCCTTTTCCTCAAAGAAGTGGAAAAACTTGATCAGTATAATTTAGTAGTGGCAGCTCCTGACGCTGGTGGTGCAAAACGCGCTAACTCCTATGCTAAAAATCTAAATTGCGGTTTAGCACTTTGTCACAAACACCGCAAAAAAGCAAACGAAATTGCCGAAATGACCGTCATTGGCGATGTCATGGGTAAAGACGTCGTTATTATCGACGACATGTGCGATACCGCAGGCACACTTACCACTGCAGCCGACCTACTCATTGAAAAAGGCGCTAAAAGTGTTCGTGCTTTTACAACCCATGCCGTTCTAAGTGGTCCGGCATTTGAGCGTATCAACGCTTCCAAACTCACCGAACTCATCGTTACCGACACCATTCCACTCCAAAAACACAGCGACAAAATTCGCGTGGTGAGTGTTGCCGACCTCTTTGCAGATGTCATTAAGCGCTTGGTCAACAACGAATCGATCAGTTCACATTTTGTAATCTCTTAATTAAATATATAACATGAAAACAGCACATTTGAGCGGTTCGCTCCGAGCGAACGTAGGGAAGAAGGATGCTGCGGCTTTGCGTAATGCAGGCCTAGTTCCTTGTGTGCTTTACGGTCAAGGTGAGCAAACTCACTTCGCAGTAAAGCGAACAGCTATTGACAAAATCGTTTTTTCTCCTGAAGTATTTCAGGTTGCCCTCGACATCGAAGGTAAAAAAGCGGTAGGTATCATTCGCGAGTTGCAACAACACCCAACTAAAGACACCATCCAACACGTCGATTTCTACGAACTAGACGAAAACAAAGAGGTTCGTGTTAAACTTCCTGTACGCATCACTGGTTCATCTCGTGGTGTAATGGCAGGTGGTAAACTCATGACCGTATTCCGTCAATTACAATGTATTGGTTTGCCTAGCGCATTACCAGATGCCATTACCTTAGACATCACCAAACTTCGCATTGGTCAGTCTATTCGTGTAAACAGCATTGAAATTCCTGGTGTTACAATCCTAGATCCTGCAAATGCAGTGGTTGTTTCAGTCAAAATGGCTCGTGGAGCTGTTAAAGGTGCTGATGCCGGAGACGAAGAAGAAGAAGAAGAAGCATAGTCTTTAACTACATCTATTTAAAACCGTCCATGTGGCGGTTTTTTTTTGTCACTTTTCTTCGTTAATTTCGTTCAAATTAGATATGGCCAGCCCTAGAACCCTCATCATTATTCCTACCTATAACGAACTCGAAAACATTTCTAAAATGATTTTGGC
>CAZPWB010000127.1:0-1373 GCA_964590425.1 uncultured Lishizhenia sp.
ACTTCGCGCATTTCTTCGTTTTCAACGAGCTTGCCAGCGGTTTCCATGGCGCGCAGCAAGGTGGCTTCGGTGTAGTATTTGGGAGGGCTGGTTTTACCTTCGTGGATATACGGCGCGTGGGGGCCAGTTTCTCCTTTGGTAAAGAGTGGTAAAATTTTATCCTCGGGGTTGGTTTGCTGTGCTTTGAGGTCTTCGTAAAGCACGCGCCAGCCTTTGTCCAGGACTTGCTTGCCGGTTGCTTTGAATTCCAAGGCAGCAACTTTTCCCAAAACGGTGGTGTTGGATACTTTACATTCTGGATAAAACACGGCAATGAAGCGTCGCACAATGAGGTCGTAAACGCGTTGTTCATCGGGGCTAATGCCCGACGGTGCCACACCTGTCGGAATAATGGCGTGGTGATCAGTGATTTTTTTGTCGTCGAAGATTTGCTTCGATTTTTTGATGGGTTTGCCTGCCAGGGCTTCTGTAAAGCGCTTGTAGTCACGGAGCCCAGAGAGGATGCCTGGAATTTTGGGATGGAGGTCTTCCGACAGGTAGGTGGTGTCTACGCGCGGGTAGGTCACGAGTTTTTTCTCGTAAAGACTCTGCACCTTGTTGAGCGTTTCCTCAGCGGAGTAGGCGTAGTAGCGGTTGCCATCTACTTGCAAGGAGGTGAGGTCGTAGAGACGCGGGTTGCCTTCTTTGGCGTCTTTTTGTTCAAAGGACGTGACCTCGAAGGGCTGCTCGCTGAGGTATTCTAGGCCTTTTTGGGCTTTTTCTTTGGTCTTGAGGCGGTCTATCTGACAACTGAACTCGGTTTCTCTGTAAATGGTTTTGAGCTCAAAGAAGGTGTCGGATTTAAAGGCATCAATTTCTTTTTGACGCTGCACAATGAGCGCGAGCGTGGGCGTCTGCACACGCCCCACGGAAAGGGTTTGTTTGTCTCGGCCGTATTTGCGGGTAAAAAGTCGGGTTCCGTTGATCCCCAAGACCCAATCTCCGACCGCCCGAGCGTTGCCTGCGGCAAAGAGGCGGTCAAAATCAGACCCCGGCCTCAGTTTCTTGAAACCATCTTTAATGGCTTCTTCGGTAAGCGAAGAAATCCAGAGCCGCTTGACCGGCACTTTGCATTTGGCCTTGAGCAAGACCCAACGCTGAATGAGTTCTCCTTCTTGCCCGGCATCGCCGCAGTTGATAACCTCTGTGGCTTGGCTCACGAGCCGTTCGATGACGTGAAATTGCTTTTTAGCGCCGTCGTCGCCGCGCAGTTTGATGCCAAATTGGGCAGGTATGATAGGTAAATCTTCTAGTTTCCAGTATTTCCAGTTGGGGTTGTAGTCTTCGGGGTCTTTGAGTGAACACAAGTGCCCATAGACCCAAGTGACGGCATA
>CAZPWB010000128.1:0-1336 GCA_964590425.1 uncultured Lishizhenia sp.
GAATCTAAATAAGCATTTTGTGAAGCTAAGTTTTCTTGCTTATTTTGCTAGATGAAAAAATGGATCGTTGTTTATTTGTTTATGGTTGGAAGTCAGCAACTTCAGGCGCAAGTACAAATTATTGTGGACCCTCGTGTGGATGAAAAGGTTGCCTCAAAAAGTAGTAAACAAATGCCTGGCTTTCGGGTGCAACTATGTTTTGATTCAGATAAAAACCTCATTGATCAAACCCGAGCTGCCTTTGTGCAAGAATTTCCAAAGATTGATACTTATGTGCGTTTTGAAGCTCCCAACTTCAATTTAATGGTCGGTGATTTTCGAACGCAAGCAGAAGCCGAAGCGCTTGTGAATAGAATCAGAGGGAAATACCCATTAACGATTGTTCACAAAGAACAAATCAATTTACCTAGAATAGATTAGAACTGCTTCCAGCCTTGGGCGCGTAAAGTAATTGCCGAGCCAGACTTATCAATATAATAAGTTCCGTCGGCAGCGTTGGTCATGTGGCCAATGATCGTAAAGTTCGGATTCGACTGTATCAGTTCAAAATCTTTTTGATCAACGGTAAACAACAATTCATAGTCTTCACCACCATTTAAGGCGCACATACTTGGGTCGAGATTAAAGTCGATGGCCACCATAGATGTTTTGGCATCAATTGGTAATTTTTCATCATAGACATGACAACCCACTTGGCTGGCTTTACACAAATGCAAAACCTAACTAGACAAACCATCTGAAATGTCAATCATGGCAGTTGGTTTCACACCCAATTCTTTTAGATACTTCACAATATCAAGCCTTGCATTTGGCTTGAGCTGACGCTGTAAAATGTAGTCGTGGCCGTCGAGGTCGGGTTGAATATTCGGATTGGTTTTGAATACTTCTTTTTCTCTTTCTAAAACTTGCAAGCCCATGTAGGCGCCGCCTAAATCTCCGGAAACCACTAATAGGTCAAATTCTTTGGCACCAGAACGGTAACAAATATCCTCTTTAGCCGCAACGCCAAGCGCCGTGACACTTATAAACAAGCCACTTGTTGAAGAAGTGGTGTCTCCTCCGACTAAATCAACGTTGTAATCTGCGCAAGCTATTTTAATGCCTGCATACAATTCTTGCAAGGCTTCTAAAGAAAATCGATTCGAAACAGCCAATGAAACCGTAATTTGCTTCGGGGTAGCATTCATGGCACAAATATCAGAAACATTGACCGCTACAGCTTTGTAACCCAAATGCTTCAAAGGCATGTAAGTCAGGTCAAAATGCACGCCTTCTACTAATAAATCAGTACTCACTACTTGGCACAAACCGTTACCGATATCAAGTACGGCAGCAT
>CAZPWB010000129.1:0-1264 GCA_964590425.1 uncultured Lishizhenia sp.
ATCGGACACGTTGACCACGGTAAGACTACGTTGACTGCTGCTATCTCTAGCGTTCTTTCGAGCAAAGGATTGGCTCAGGCTCGTGACTTCTCCTCAATTGATAACGCTCCTGAAGAAAAAGAGCGCGGTATCACCATCAACACATCTCACATCGAGTATGAAACTGCTAACCGTCACTACGCGCACGTTGACTGTCCAGGTCACGCCGACTACGTAAAGAACATGGTTACGGGTGCTGCTCAAATGGACGGTGCTATCTTGGTTGTAGCTGCAACTGATGGACCAATGCCACAAACACGTGAGCACATCCTTCTTGGTCGTCAGGTAGGTGTTCCTCGCATGGTTGTCTTCATGAACAAAGTGGACATGGTAGACGATCCAGAATTATTAGAACTTGTTGAAATGGAAGTACGTGAATTGCTTTCTTTCTACAAATATGACGGTGACAACGCACCTGTGATCAAAGGTTCTGCACTTGGTGCATTGAACGGTGAGCCACAATGGGTTGCTACTGTTGAAGAATTGATGGACGCAGTTGATTCATACATTGAATTACCTCCACGTGATGTTGATAAGCCATTCTTGATGCCAGTTGAAGACGTATTCACGATTACAGGTCGTGGTACAGTAGCTACAGGTCGTATCGAGACAGGTGTAATCAACTCTGGTGAGCCAGTTGAAATCCTTGGTATGGGTGAAGTTAAATTGACTTCTACTGTAACAGGTGTTGAGATGTTCCGTAAGATCCTTGATCGCGGTGAAGCAGGTGACAACGTTGGTTTGTTACTACGCGGTATTGAGAAAACTCAAATCAAGCGCGGAATGGTTATCTGTAAGCCAGGTTCAACTACTCCACACATCGAATTCAAAGCTGAAATCTACGTATTGAAGAAAGAAGAAGGTGGTCGCCACACTCCTTTCCACAACAAATACCGTCCTCAGTTCTATTTCCGTACAACTGACGTAACTGGTGAGATCTTCCTAAGCGATGGTCGCGAGATGGTTATGCCAGGTGACAACGTATCTATTAATGTTAAGTTGATCGTACCAGTTGCGATGGACAAAGGTCTTCGTTTCGCAATCCGCGAAGGTGGACGTACAGTAGGTGCGGGTCAGGTTACAGAAATCGTAGCTTAAGATTCTACCAAAAGTATAAAACAAGGGGAGTTAACAGCTCCCCTTTTTAAACGGGTGTAGCTCAGCTGGTAGAGTAGTGGTCTCCAAAACCATTGGTCGTGGGTTCGAATCCTACCGCCCGTGCACA
>CAZPWB010000130.1:0-1223 GCA_964590425.1 uncultured Lishizhenia sp.
ACTGGATGAGCGAGGCCGCCAAGGACAAACTGCGTGCCTACGGCATTGCCCCGCCACACGCCTGTGCCAGCAGTACCACAGGGGCAGCCAGCGTGGTGCAGTTTGCAGCACGCGGGGCAAAACCCGAGGTGGTGAACTGCCCGCAATGCGGCTCGGCCAACACCACCGAAACCTCCCATTTCGGCTCGACTGCCTGCAAGGCCCTTTACCGGTGCCTGGCCTGCATGGAGCCCTTCGATTACTTCAAACCTTACTGAGCCGCCACAAGCAGCCTCAACGTCACGCCATGTCCGCACCCCGATTTCATGACCTCACCATCGCACGCGTCAACCCCGAAGCGGCTGGTGCCGTGGCGATCACGCTGAACGTCCCTGCCGATCTGCGCAGCAACTTCGACTTCCAGCCAGGCCAATTTCTAACCTTGCGTGCGGACATCGATGGGGCGGATGTGCGCCGCAGCTACTCCATCAGCTCGGCCCGCAGTCAGCTGCAAAAGCAAGGCGTGCTCGAGGTGGGCATCCGCCCTGTCGAAGGTGGCGTGTTCTCCAACTGGGCCGCCACCCAACTGAAAGCGGGCGACACCTTGCGCGTGATGCCGCCCGATGGTCGCTTTGTGGTGCAGCGCCCCCGCGCCATTCACCGCGTGGGCTTTGCCGCAGGCTCGGGCATCACGCCCATCCTGTCCATCCTGGCCAGCACCCTGGAAGAGCAGCCCGACAGCAAATTCACCCTGGTCTACGGCAACCGCCGCATGGACAGCGTGATGTTCAACGAAGCGCTGCAAGACCTGAAAGACCGCTACCCCGACCGCCTGACGCTGATCCACATCCTCTCGCGCCAGGCACAAGAAGTGCCCCTGCTCGAAGGCCGCATCGATGCCGCCAAAGTCCAGGCCATCATCGACGCCTTCCTACCTGTGGGCAGCATGGACGAGGTGTTCGTGTGCGGCCCTGAAGCCATGATCGAGGCCACCGAGCAGGCATTGCTGACCGCTGGCGTGAAGGCCGAACGCATCCACACCGAGCGTTTCAGCTCGCCCACGCTCGACGCGCTGACGCCAGAGCAACGCAGCCAGGCCGTGTTGGGCCACCCTGCCACGCGCGAGCAAGGCGAAGTGCAGCTCACCGTGGTGCTGGACGGCAAGTCCTACAGCATGCCGATGAACCGCAACGAGAAAATCCTCGACATCGCCCTGTCCCTGGGCATGGACCTGCCCTACTCCT
>CAZPWB010000131.1:0-1179 GCA_964590425.1 uncultured Lishizhenia sp.
TGGCACGCACCATTGGCGAGCTCTTCAAGAGTGGCCAACAAGCCGAAGCAACTGCACTCAAAGAAAAAACAAGTGTCTTAAAAACACAAGAAGCCGAACTCAAAGTGCAAGTAAACGCCTTTGAAGAAAGCCTTCAGGCACTACTTTATACTTTGCCAAACGTCCCTAACGAGTTGGTAATACAGGGCCGTGAAGCCGAAGACAACCAAAACATTTTTGAAGCCGGCACAATCCCTCAATTTGGATTTGAAGCCCAACCCCACTGGGATCTCGCTAAAAAATACAAACTCATCGATTTCGAACTCGGCGTTAAGGTAACCGGAGCTGGCTTTCCTTTTTACCGCGGCAAAGGCGCTAGACTACAACGCGCACTCATTCAATTCTTTTTAGATGAAGCCATTGCTGCTGGCTATGAAGAATTCATTTCTCCACATATGGTCAACGAAGCCAGTGGTTATGGTACAGGCCAACTTCCAGACAAAGAAGGCCAAATGTATTACGTCAAAGAAGACGACTTCTACCTCATCCCAACAGCAGAAGTTCCACTCACTAACATCTACCGCGATGTCATTTTGCCCGACGGCAATTTTTCAATCAAAATGTGTGGCTACACCCCATGCTTCAGACGCGAGGCGGGTTCTTATGGCAAAGATGTGCGTGGCCTCAACCGCCTCCACCAATTTGACAAAGTAGAAATTGTACGCGTCGAGCACCCCGACAACACTGCCAAAGCACTCGACGAAATGCTCGAGCACGTCAAAAACCTACTCGACAAACTAGAGTTGCCTTACCGCATTTTGCGCTTGTGTGGCGGCGACATGGGCTTTGCCTCTGCACTCACCTACGACTTCGAGGTGTACTCTGCCGCTCAAGAAAAGTGGCTTGAGGTAAGTTCAGTTTCTAGATTTGATACCTTTCAGGCAAACCGCTTGAAGTTGCGCTTCAAAGACGATAAAAAAACTACGCTTTGCCACACCCTCAATGGTTCGGCATTGGCCTTGCCACGCATCTTGGCTTCGCTTCTTGAAAACCACCAAACAGCAAACGGCATTCAAATTCCTAAGGCGCTGCAAACCTACACAGGTTTTTCGGTCATCGAGTAACGCAATGTCTGGGCAATTTCGACGTTAATAGGAGGTCTTAGCCCATGAAACGCTTCTTGAAGTTTTGTTTACTTGT
>CAZPWB010000132.1:0-1151 GCA_964590425.1 uncultured Lishizhenia sp.
CGATGCTATGAAAAAAACAGACGGTTCTAAGACGATGAAATTTTATGGTCTTTTTTCTGTTCCGTGTATTCCATACTAGAAACTAGGTCATTGATTTGCTTTATAATTTTATCCTTATAAACAGGTTCATCCTTTTTGCTGGTCAACAGGGATTTACAATAGCTTTCAGTTATGGTATTTTTAGCTCCCTTTTTATTGAAGATAAAATTGGCAACAATCCATTTGGCAATCTCATATTTCTTGGATGTAATTAGATACCCCTTCTCAAGCATTGTTTTGATAGCGTAGCAAAGGTAATTTGCTTGAATCTTCAAGATTATACGGTGATCTGGATTCAAATGCCGCCCTCTCGTGACTTCAATAAGTTTATTTTTATCAAGAGTCTCATTGCCCAGATGATTAATTAAATAGTAGCACATGTAGTCCTGCCATTTTTTTGAAATGCCAATGCTTGGAATCACTTCTTCGTCTTGAAATAGGGGAGTGCTGCTCTTTTTTTTACTCGTCTTTTTCTTTGGTTTCTCTGTAGTGATTTCGTCGATAATTTCTGCATCAACAGCCTCAATATCGATTGTTTGCGCCTTGTTTTCTGTTGAAGTATCAATAGTTGCGTAGTTCTTTTCGCGAACCCATCTCACTACAGCATCATCTTGAGCTTGGTGTTCAAATGGCACGTGAGCAAGACAATTAACTAGAATGAATTCAACCGCATTATTAAAATTCTTAGTAGGCCCGTATTTCTCACTGGCATACATATCTAAAATAAAACTGATTTTATTTGGATTTTGGAGCGTCAAGAAATAAGCCAACCAATTGTAAAACGCGGGATGCGTAGTCTCAATCTCCATGAGTTTTCTGGCCTCAACATCACTGATCTCGTCTGGTATTTCAATCGATTCAGCGAATGTCACAACGGATAATTCAAACATATTAAGAAGGTGATCTTTTCTTGGCCCTTCTTCTAATTCGTTTTGAATTTTTTCAATGATGTCCCTGCCACAATCCTCAACATCGATTTTGTAAGGGAGTTTCACTCTTCGTTTATCAGCATTACCCATACCCTAAAATTACAGATAAGAATTTGCATAACAATTTGGTGCGAGCACCGAAACACAAATTAGAAATTGTTCTAATTATTATGGGAATTGTGC
>CAZPWB010000133.1:0-1146 GCA_964590425.1 uncultured Lishizhenia sp.
TGGTTTTTGCTTGAAGCAAAATTAATTCTGGTTGAATTAGTTGTTGTTGCCAAGGCTTGTTTTTTTTAATGTTTTGTACTCTGTTGAAATCAACATGCAAAAAACAGGACAAGGCACCCGCCTTTCGGCGGTGCCTTTCCTGCAATATCCTGAATCGAATTACTTAACTTCTACTTCAGCACCAGCCTCTTCAAGAGACTTTTTGAGACCTTCAGCCTCGTCTTTAGATACACCTTCTTTCAATGTAGAAGGAGCAGCATCAACTAGGTCTTTAGACTCTTTCAAACCGTTACCGGTTAATTCTTTAACGAGCTTAACAACTGCAAGTTTGTTAGCGCCACCTGACTTAAGGATAACGTCAAACTCAGTTTTCTCAGCAGCAGCCTCGCCACCAGCGGCAGCACCACCACCTGCAACCATTACTGGTGCAGCAGCAGCTGGCTCAATACCATACTCATCTTTCATAATTGTTGCCAATTCACTTACTTCTTTTACTGTAAGGTTTACCAACGTTTCTGCAATTTGCTTTAAATCAGCCATTTTATTTTAATTTAAAAAGGTTTAATAATTAATGAATTATGCTCGTTCTTCGAGCGTTTTAAGGATACCAGCAACTTTGCCACCAGCACCTTGAAGACCAGACAATACGTTTTTCGCAGGACTTTGTAACAAGGCAATGAGGTCTCCGATAAGCTCTTCTTTGCTTTTCAGTGATTCTAATGCACTTAATTGGTTGTCGCCGATAAAGATTGCTTCGTCGATGTATGCGCCTTTTAAAAGTGGTTTCTCAGACTTCTTACGGAAGTCAGCGATCAATTTTGCAGGTGCATTTGCTACTTCAGAAATCATGATTGAAGTACTACCTTTCAATACGTCGCGTAACGCACCGAAATCTTTTCCTTCAACTTGATCCATAGCTTTTTCAAGCAAAGCATTCTTTACTACACGCATCGAGATGTTCGCTTGGAAGCATCTTCTGCGTAGCGTGTTTACAGCCTCTACGGTTAAATCTGCAGTATCTGTCAAATACACAACGTTACTAGCGCTCAATTGAGCTGCTAAGTCGCTGATGTACTGTGCTTTTTCTTCTCTTGTCATGTGTTCTAAGTATTAAGCAGTAACAGACTTCGCGTCAATTTGTATTCC
>CAZPWB010000134.1:0-1137 GCA_964590425.1 uncultured Lishizhenia sp.
GTTTTGACAAAAACAGCCAAAGAAGTAGCTGCTAAATTTGCATAATTAAAGCCTTAATTTAGGATTAGAATGGCGAATCTAAAAGAAATACGTAACCGCATCAGTTCAGTTGGCTCCACCATGCAGATTACCTCTGCCATGAAGATGGTGTCTGCTGCCAAATTGAAACGCGCACAAGATGCCGTAACGCAAATGCGTCCTTATGCGGGCAAATTGCGCGAAATCCTCGAAAACTTAAGTGCTAGCCTAGACCTCTCTGAAAATGCTTACGCTGAACAGCGCGAAGAAAACAAAATTTTGATTATCGGCATTACTTCTAACAGAGGTTTGTGCGGTGGTTTCAATAACAACATCATCAAGCGTGTTGGTGTTTTGATCGCCGAAGATTACGCCGGAAAAGATGTCTCTGTTTTCTGTGTGGGTAAAAAAATCAAAGATGTTTACAAGCGCACGCCAAACTTCTATACCAACGACACGTTGGAAAACATGGAAGATGTCTACGCTGACCTACGCTTTGAAGTTGTTGCCCAAATCGCTGAAGAGATCATGGCGCAATTCCTCAATAAGTCTTTCGATAAAGTTGTGTTGGTATACAACCGTTTCATCAATGCAGCTACGCAAAACATCGAAACAGAACAATTTTTACCGATTGTTCCCACTGTTAGCGATTCAGAAGCTGGCGACTACATCTTTGAACCTTCAAAAATGGACATCGTAGAAGATTTATTGCCAAAATCAATGAAGCTACAGCTTTACAAAGCAATCAGAGATTCATTTGCAGCTGAACACGGCGCGCGCATGACTGCCATGCACAAAGCCACAGACAACGCTAGTGAACTTCAGAAAAACCTCAAATTGAGCTACAATAAAGCACGTCAGGCAGCCATTACCAATGAAATCCTCGAGATTGTTGGTGGTGCAGAAGCCCTCAACGGTTAATATTGTCTCCTCATCATTCAAAAAAAGAGCGCTGAATAAGCGCTCTTTTTTTGTTTAATGGATTTTGATAGAATGCGAGAAAATGGATTTGAAAGTTTCTCGTTTAATTCGAATTCAATTTATTTTCTCAATAGCATTATGATTCGATGGATTTCATCTTTGCTTAATAACTCCAATTGAAGCGCTCTGCAATGCGCT
>CAZPWB010000135.1:0-1121 GCA_964590425.1 uncultured Lishizhenia sp.
CTGATGTCGGCCATTAAAGCTGGTTGTGATTCTGTTTACTTCGGAATTGAACAACTCAATATGCGAGCGCGCTCCTCCAACAACTTCACACTTGAAGACCTCCAAAAAATTGCAGGAATCGGAAAGGAACATGGGGTTAAAATGTATCTTACCCTCAACACCATCTTGTATCAGCACGACATGAACCTCATGAAAACCATCGTGCAAGCTGCAAAAGACGACGGCATCAACGCAGTTATTGCCTCTGATTTTGCAGTCATGCAATTCGCCAAATCCATTGGCATGCCGGTTCATATTTCTACGCAGGCAAATGTCACAAACGTGGAAACAGTTGCGTTTTTTGCCACTTTTGCCGATGTAGTGGTGCTCTCAAGAGAACTTTCACTCAAACAAGTTGCGGAAATCTCAAGAGAAATTGAGCGGGCACAAATTAAAGGGCCCAGCGGTAATTTAGTGCGTTTAGAGATTTTTGCCCACGGTGCGTTGTGCATGGCGGTTTCGGGCAAATGCTACCTGAGTCTTCACTCCCACTTTGCGAGTGCCAACCGCGGCGCATGCATTCAAAATTGCCGCCACAGCTATATCGTAACCGACAAAGAAGACGGCACTGAATACGAGCTCGACAACGAATATATCATGTCTGCCAAAGACCTCTGCACTATTGATTTCATTGATCAAATCATTGCAGCAGGTGTTACGGTCTTGAAAATCGAAGGCCGCGGACGCGCTTCTGACTACGTTTATACCACCACCCAATGCTACCGCGAAGCTATAGACGCATTAGGAAGCGACGGATTTAACCAAGCTGCTATAGACAACTGGAAGGAACGCCTCTCCACTGTTTTCAATCGGGGCTTCTGGGATGGCTATTATCTTGGCCGACAAATGGGAGAATGGTCTAAAGTTCCTGGCTCCGTAGCCAGCCAAAAGAAAATTTACATTGCCAAAGGCTTGCATTACTACGATAAAATTGGTGTAGCAGAATTCGACTGCGAAGCATATGGGCTTAAGGTTGGCGACAAAATCATTGTCACGGGCCCAACCACAGGCTATATCGAAAGTGAAATTCAAAGCATCCACATTGAAAGTGGCCCTGTTGAAGAAATTCAAAAAGGTCAAAC
>CAZPWB010000136.1:0-1111 GCA_964590425.1 uncultured Lishizhenia sp.
GTGATTAAAAGTTCTAAAATCATACCTCAAGTTAATCAAACCAATTCGTTAACACAAAAGTTGTTCTACCTCACTATGGTAATCCGAATAACATCTTCCAACCTTTGGACATCACCTTATAATGACTATCAACAATCCCTATTTGATATTATCCGGCACCAACACGAGGACAAGAAAATGAACTTCGTTCAGATTAGTAATTGGTTGAATGAGAACAACTATTTGACCCCGAGAGGTAAAGTATTCTCCCAACCTCTGGCGTGGAGTATTTACACCAAAAAGAAACGAAGTATCAATCGTTTCAGTCGTTCGTTTGAACCGGAGATAATAACAACTGAACTGGATGTGGTTAATTCGGTTCCTGATATGGGTTAAATAATTACGGGTCTCCCTTCGTTTCACTCTCGGTCGACCCTTCAGGAGGATTAATTTGACATCATCTGGTAGGTCTTTTTGACCTTACTGATGGTTGTTTCACTCACACCTAAAATCTTACTAATTTCCTTGTATGTATGTGTTCCTTTATTCAGATAGGAAAGGATTAATTGTGACTTTTTACGGGATAAGAATACTTCGGGTGAATAGGATGTTCCAACACGTCTTCCGATGTAAACTTCTGGATTTGTCATTTTTTTGACCCTTATTCCATCTAATTGTCTTTGACGAATAGCATCCCGTTCAAAACTGTACATAATACTAAGAACTGACAGGAGTAGTTCGGAGAACTTATCAGGGTTACCATTGTCATCAAAGTTTCTGATGTTGGGGTTTCTACATACAATGGTAACACCCTTCTCAGTAAGTTCCTTCCAAGTTGAAAGGACGTCGATTGTTGACCTCCCAAGTCTATCAATTGAATGAACCTCCAAAAGTGTCAATTTTCCCTCATCTAGTAGTTTCTTAATCTCACGTCCTTTTCCTCTCTCAAACAACCTAGTTGACCCCGAAACGACATCACAGAACACATAATCGAACCCTTTGAGGTCTTGTAACTGTCTTTTGTGGGTTTGACCATCATCGGTACTAATACGACTATAAAACACCTTCATATTACTCCATTTTATGACTACCAACAAAAATACCCTATTTCTGGAGTATATGCACTAGAAAT
>CAZPWB010000137.1:0-1098 GCA_964590425.1 uncultured Lishizhenia sp.
CCGACCGCAAAGCGCGTGCAGCCGGTGTCGGCGGCGAAGTGCTCTGCTACGTCGCATAAAGGCAGGAGAGACTGAATGTCCCGTGTAGCAAAAATGCCTGTGACCATCCCCGCTGGTGTGGATGTGTCGATCAATTCAACACAGATCAGCGTCAAAGGTGCTGGTGGCCATCTGGCCATCGCTTCCAATGCGCTGGTCACTGTGAACAACGAAGGCGGCAAGCTCAGCTTCGCCCCTGCCAACGATTCTCGCGAAGCCAATGCCATGAGCGGCACCATGCGTCAGCTGGTAAGCAACATGGTTACCGGTGTGACCAAGGGTTTCGAGAAGAAGCTCAGCCTGGTCGGCGTGGGCTACAAAGCCGCTGCCGCTGGTGCCAAGTTGAATCTGGCTGTTGGTTACTCACACCCCGTCAACATCGACATGCCAGCTGGCATCACGGTGGCTACTCCCAGCGCGACTGAAATCGTGATCAAGGGTGCCGACCGTCAACGTGTTGGCCAAATTGCCGCTGAGATCCGTGCTGTTCGTCCACCTGAGCCTTACAAGGGCAAAGGCATCCGTTATTCGGATGAGAAGATCACGATCAAAGAGACCAAGAAGAAATAAGGAGCTGCACCATGTTGACCAAGAAAGAGCAGCGTCTGCGTCGTGCACGCCAAACACGTATCCGCATTGCACAGCAAGGCGTGGCACGTTTGACCGTGAACCGCACCAATTTGCACATTTACGCCAGCGTGATTTCCGGTTGTGGCACCAAGGTGTTGGCCAGTGCCTCCACCGCCGAAGCCGAAGTGCGCACTGCACTGGGCGCAGCGGGCAAGGGCGGCAACGCCTCCGCAGCTTCCGTGATCGGCAAGCGCATTGCTGAAAAGGCAAAGGCTGCTGGCGTTGAGAAGGTCGCCTTCGACCGCGCAGGTTTCGCTTACCACGGTCGTGTCAAGGCTTTGGCCGAAGCAGCCCGTGAAGCAGGTCTGCAGTTCTAAACGGATCGGAGTTACAAATGGCTAAATTTACAGCAAAACCGCAGAACGAAGGTCCTGAAGACGGTCTGCGCGAGAAGATGATCGCGGTCAACCGCGTGACCAAGGTGGTCAA
>CAZPWB010000138.1:0-1066 GCA_964590425.1 uncultured Lishizhenia sp.
TGTTCACCTCTTGCTGGAAAGAGTTGCGCACCACACGGTTGAGCTGCAAGGCACCCGCGCGTTCATCCAAGCCCACATTACGAATGTAGGCCGATGGATCGCTGATGCGCCAGCGGACAAACCAGTCAATCACCACGCGTTGGCGTTCGGCTGTGAGCATGGGTTCAGTGTCAGTGGTTTCGAGTGAGAGCAAGCGCTTATCGACATAGCTCACGTTTTGGAACGGAGGCGGCATTTTGAAATACAAGCCTGGCTCGGTGATCACACGCTGGATTTGCCCCAGCTGATACACCACACCAAACTGGCGCTGGTCCACCACAAACAACGTCGAGACGGCAATGCCCAGGACAATGAAGGCCGTCGTAACAATCAATCCAATTTTGTTCATCTTGTGTTCCTCCCGCGGTTAACGTGTTTCGCGGGTACGTGCACGCGCGTCATCGCGGGTGCGAGGATCAGCCGGCGGCGCAGCGGCAGCTGCAGAAGCTGGCGCACTGGACACACCGCCCGCATTGACAGGGGGGGCAGAGGGAGCGGTTGACTGCATGATTTTGTCGAGTGGCAAATACAGCAAGTTAGAGTTCTGGCGTGTATCCACCATAACCTTGGTCACGTTGCTGTAGATCTGTTGCATGGTTTCCAAATACAGACGCTCACGCGTGACTTGAGGCGCCTTGGCATGTTCGGCTTGGATGAGACGGAAACGCTGCGCATCACCTTGTGCCTGCGCCACGACACGTGCTTTATAACCTTCTGCTTCTTCCATGAGGCGAGAGGCCGCACCACGCGCACGGGGAATCACCTCATTGGCATAGGCTTCCGCTTCGTTCTTGGCACGTTCGCGCTCTTGACCTGCCTTAAGCACATCGTCAAAAGCCGCTTGCACTTGCTCCGGCGGGCGAACACCCCCTTGTTGCAAATTCACGCCCACCACTTCAATACCCAGCTCGTACCGATCCATCAGGCTTTGCATCAAAGTACGGACACGAGGTGCAATCTGATCACGCTCATCCACCAATGCAGCATCCATACGCATGGCACCCACCACCTCACGCACGGCTGTTTC
>CAZPWB010000139.1:0-1037 GCA_964590425.1 uncultured Lishizhenia sp.
GAAACGAGCGAAACAAGCCCTGTGCTTAGGTCACAACTCGCCAAGCGCATGTCGCCGCTGTAGGTGCCAGTAGTTTGGTTGTAAACTACTTGCGAATACAAACCGTACATGGTAGAATCGGCGGTATTGAATCGGAAGTTATTGAAGTCGCCGGTAGCACTCGGTAAATTCACAATAACATCTGATAAAATACTGCCGTCTTGTAAGGAAATCGACAGCCAAGAATCATCGTCTTGATAGGAATAACTCAGGTTGTAAGGGTTAAGCGAAACACCAGTGGTGTTGATGGTGGTACTAAGAGCAGGATTGCCTATTGGGGTAATGATTCCGTTAACAGGGTCCATCTCGACAAAAGTCACGCTAGTTGGATTGAGTTGACGGTACAAACCATACATGTTGTTGCCAAGTTGACCAAAAGAAATGGATGGAAGTAAAACCGCGATGATTAAAAAGTTAAAAATCAGGTTTTTACGGGTATTGAATTTCAGTTTCATAGTAGTTGAGGTCGACATGATTTACGAAAATTATAATTCCTTTTGACGTATGAGGTCTAGGCAAAACTAACTTCCGCAGTATAAACAACCGTCGTCGTCGTCTTGTTCGGGCGCATGCTCAATTGCAGGGTTGAGTTGCTTTTTGAGTTCGTAAATTTTTTGTTGTGTTTCGATGTCTGAAAATAAGTCGCCAGTGAGTTGCGCTTTCAGTTCTGCGATTTGTAGTTCAATTGTTTCCATGTGTCGAATTTAAAAAAAATAAGTTTTCGCCCGACATTCGGGTTGTTGATGAGCATCCCATCAAATAATTGTACCTTTGCACTTTAATAGAGGTATGGCGCATAAATCAGGTTTTGTCAATATTGTCGGTTCTCCAAATGTGGGGAAATCTACACTTATGAACCAATTGGTGGGTGAAAAGCTCTCCATTGTCAGTTCGAAAGCCCAAACAACCCGTCACCGTATCCTAGGTATTGTCAACGAAGAAGATTACCAAATTGTTTTTTCTGACACGCCCGGTGTAGTCAATGCCGCTTACAAACT
>CAZPWB010000140.1:0-1012 GCA_964590425.1 uncultured Lishizhenia sp.
TCGCGCCCTGCACATTGTTCTGGCCGCGCAAGGGGTGCAGGCCGGTGCCGGGGCGGCCGATCTGGCCGGTGATGCTGGCCAGCGCGATCAGGCAGCGCACGTTGTCGGTGCCGTGCACATGCTGGCTCACGCCCATGCCCCACAAGATCATGGCGGCTTTGGCGCTGGCATAGGCCCGCGCCACTTCACGGATGGTGTCGGCCGGGATGCCACACACCAAGCTCATGGCTTCGGGCGTGAAGCCCTGTACATGGGCCTTGAGCTCGGCCACGTTGTCGGCACGCTCGCGCAAGAAGGTCTCGTCGCACAGGTGCTCGGTCACGATGACGTGCAGCATGGCGTTGAGCAGCGCCACATCGGTGTCGGCCTTGAACTGCAAGGTGCGCCAGGCGTGACGCCCGATGTCGGTGATGCGCGGGTCGGCCAGCACAATGCGCGTGCCGCGCTGGGCCGCGTTCTTCATCCAGGTGGCCGCCACCGGGTGGTTGCTGGTGGGGTTGGAGCCGATCACGAGGATGAGGTCGGCATGCTCGACATCGCGCACCGGGTTGCTCACGGCGCCCGAGCCCACACCTTCGAGCAAGGCGGCCACACTCGACGCGTGGCACAGGCGGGTGCAATGGTCCACGTTGTTGCTACCAAAGCCGGTACGCACGAGCTTTTGGAACAAATACGCTTCTTCGTTGCTGCCTTTGGCCGAGCCAAACCCGGCCAGGGATTTGGGACCGAATTGATCACGCAGCGCGTTCAGGGGCTGCGTCGCCAAGTTGAGCGCTTCTTCCCAAGTGGCTTCGCGGAAGACTTCGCGCCAGTCGGTATGGCCATCAATCAAGCCCAGGTCTTTGGCAACGCCCGGCTTGCGGATGAGGGGCTTAGTGATGCGGTCCGGGCTGTGGATGTAGTCCATGCCAAAACGGCCCTTGACACACAAGCGCCCCTCGTTGGCCGGGCCTTCGCGGCCTTTGACGCTGATGATTTTTTCATCTTTAACCTGGTAGGTGACCAGGCAACC